>DATNBT010000447.1:0-34716 GCA_035571855.1 Vicinamibacterales bacterium | reverse complement strand
GGCGGCGGGGGCGCTGACGCCCGTAGCCGAGCGTCGCGAGCACCGCGTCGGAGTGCGAATCGCCTGCAGCGTCGTCGTCCGGGCCCGGCGCGTTCCTGCGAAGCGCGTCGAAAATCGTGCTCACGGCGTCACCGTCGCCGGTGCAGCGCCCGGGCCGCCGGCGGCATGCGCGGCAACCACCTGCGCATCGAGGGACGGCGCGGCGGCCTTCAGCCGTGCGGCGTCGGCGCGCGCGGCCGCCTCATCCGGATACGCGCCGGCGAGCACGCGCTGCGAGTGTCCGCCGGACGCGGAGTCAATCGGCGCGTAATAGACGTGCAGCCCCGCCGACTCCAGCCACTGCGTCGTCGAACGAATGTCGAGCGCGGACTGCGGATCGTCGAGCGGATACGCGGCGACGAGAATCGTGTACGCGGCGTCCGCGGGCAGCGTGCGATCGATCGACACCGGTACCGTCACCGCCGCGGCCGAGACCACGTCCGGCTGCTTCGGTGTGACGGCCGGCCTGTCCTCCGCAGCGCGAAGCGCGGAAGAGGACGCCGGCGTGATGGACATATAGCGCTCGTACATGAATGCGCTCAGTCCGACGGCGAACGAGCACGCGGCGAGCACGACGGCCGCACTGGTCATCAGCTGCGCCCGGCGCGCGAACCAGTGCAGGAATCCCGACGGCTTCTCCGACTGCTGAACCTCGAGGCTCAAAGCCGCTTCGTCCACCATCGACGCGGAAATCCGGTTCGTCCGCTCGGCAAACCCGGCCAGCAGCGCGCGATCGCAGACGAGATTGATCAGGCGCGGAATGCCGCCCGACATCCGGTGAATCCTCTGCACGGCCTTCGACGCGAACCGCACGCGTCCGGCGCCTCCGGCCACGCTCAGCCGGTGCGAGATGTACGCGCCGACGCCTTCTTCATCCAGCGGATCGAGCTGGTAGCGCAGCGACACGCGCTGATCGAGCTGGCGCATCTCGGGCGACTTCAGCAGCGGCAGCAGGTTGAGCTGGCCGACGAGGATGATCTGCAGCAGCTTTTCCTTGTCGGTCTCCAGGTTCGAGAGAATGCGGATCTGCTCGAGCACCGACATCGGCAGGTTCTGCGCCTCGTCGATGATGAGCACGGCGCTCGCCTTCAGCGGAATCAACCCGAGCAGAAACTCGTAGAGCGTGTCGATCAGCTCCTGCTTGCTGACGTGCGCCAGTCCGCCGCGCTTGACGTCTTCGCGCGAGATGACGCCGAAGTCCTGCAGGATCCGCTTCAGCAGATCCTCTTCGGACATGAACGGATTGAGCACCAGCGCCGTGAACGTGTTGCGATCGATGTCCTCGAGCAGCGCCCGGCACAGCGTCGTCTTCCCCGTGCCGATGTCGCCGGTGACGACGACGAAGCCTTCGCGGCGGCGGATGGAGTACTGCAGCAGCTCGAACGCGCTCGCGTGCGACGCGCTCCGGTAGAGAAACCTCGGATCGGGCGTCAGGCTGAACGGCTTCTCCGTGAGTCCGTAATAGCGTTCGTACATGTTCGCTGGCCCGCTACGGCAACGGCACGATTCTCGGCGTCAGCAGGACGACGAGCTCGACGTGCTTCTTCGTGACCACGGTGGCGCGGCCGAACCAGCCGCCGGTGATGCCGACGTTCTTCCGCTCGCGCGTCTCCTGATCGCGGCCGAGGCCGGCGATGACGACGGTCTCGCCGTCGGCGACCCGCGCGACCATGTCGGACGCGAGCGCCTGCGGCGCCGACAGCACCGGCGCGAGCGCGAGCGTGATGATGGAGTCCGGAGAAATCTGCGGCGTCACGCTCAGCGTGATCGGATCGGTCTTCACGATGCCGGGTTCGTTGTTCAGCATCGACAGCCGCGGCGTCGCGAGCGTCCTCACCGTGCCCTGCGCGTTCAGGGCGGCCATCACCTTGTCCATGTCGCGCGCCGTGCGGAGCGACGACCAGTCGAGCGCGACCGCCTTCTCGTCGTTCAGCTCCACTTCGAGCACGCGCGCTTCGACCTGCACCTGGCGCTGCACGCGGTCCTGCACGGCGTCGAGGTAGACGCCGACGCGATCGAGCCGGTCGCGGAAATCGGTGACCTGCACGAGACCGACCTTCCGGTCGACGTTGAACGTGCCGCGGTCGGACAGAATCGTCGGAATGCCCTTCGCGATGTCGGCGAACACGTCGCCTTTCGACGAGCTCGTCACGCGGGCGCCGCTCGCCGTCGGCGTCGCGTCGCTGCCGACGCTGCTCGTACCGACGCGTTCGGTCGCGAGAAAGCTGATGTCGTAGATCCGCGTCTCCTGCTGACGCCGGAAGACGCGGATGAAACCGCCGTCGGCCGAGAAGTCGAGGCCGAACGGCTCGAGGATGAGGCCGAGCGCCTGGCGCACGGTGACGTTCTTCAGATCGCCGATGAACTTCCCGTTCATCGACGGGTCGGGGACGATGCTGAGGGACGTGCCGCGGACGAGCAGCAGCAGGACGTCCTGCAGCGCGACCGGCTGCGCGAACGTCAGCGAGAACGTCCGGTTATCGAGGTCGGCCGAGAGCGTCCGCTCGTCGAGCTGCGTGAGCGGCAGCGGCTGCGGCACCTGCGGCGGCCGGGCAGGCTGCGCCTGCGCGGCGGCACTGAAGACGAGCGCGAGGGGGAGCGACACCCAGTCCACGTCTAGCATTTTCGGTTCTACGCCGGACTGGCGATAGATATGCGAGGGCGTGCAGCCCTGTGTACGTCTACGGCTGCGCCGGTACGGGCGGCTTCTTGAACATCAGCGCGCCGAGGATGCCGCCGATCGTCGAGAAGATGGCGCCCAGGAACAGCATCAGGACGAAGCCGACGAAGGCGCGCACCGGTGCGGTGATGAGATTGGCGCGATCGGCGTAGTCGCGGAAGCCCTCGGCGCCGCCCATGTTCTCGACCCAGCGACGCATCATCTCCCGCTCCATCGGGCCGATCAGGAGGTCGAGCGGCAGCGCGATGACGAAGTACACCACCGCGCCGAGGAGGCCTGCGAGAAAGCCGACGAAGGCGCCGTCGGCGGGTGTCACGGGATTGGGCTGGCCCTGCTGGAGCGCGTACGCGGCGGCGACGCCGCCGCTGATGACCCAGAGACAGCAGCAGATGTTGCCGGCCGAGATGAGCGGCAGCGACGAGAGGACGCCCATGACCAGGGCGCCCACCAGGACCGGCTGAAATCTAATCGTAGTACTCACGGCCAAGATGCGTGATCAGCTCTTCGCCTTTGAGATACCTCAGCGTGTTCTTCAGCTTCATCAGCTGGATGAACAGATCGTGTTCGGGATAGAGGCCCGGCGCGTGAATCGGCGCCTTGAAATAGAACGACAGCCACTCCTGGATGCCGCTCATGCCGGCGCGCTTCGCGAGATCGAGGAACAGCGCGACATCCAGCACGATCGGCGCCGCCAGAATGCTGTCGCGGCAGAGGAAGTTGATCTTCAGCTGCATCGGGTAGCCGAGCCAGCCGAAGATGTCGATGTTGTCCCAGCCCTCCTTGTTGTCGCCGCGCGGCGGGTAGTAGTTGATCCGCACCATGTGCGTGAGATCGCCGTACAGCTCGGGATAGAGGTGGGGCTGGAAGATGTAATCGAGCGACGATTTCTTCGTCTCTTCCTTCGTCTTGAACGACTCGGGATCGTCGAGCACTTCGCCGTCGCGGTTGCCGAGGATGTTGGTCGAGTACCAGCCGTTGACGCCGATGAGCCGCGCTTTCAGACCCGGCGCGATGATCGTCTTGATCAGCGTCTGCCCCGTCTTCATGTCCTTGCCCGCGAGCGGCGACTTCGTGTGCGCCGCGAGCTCGACGAGCGCGGGGATGTCGGCCGAGAGGTTCGGCGCGGCGTTCGCGTACGGAATGCCCATGCGGATCGCCGCGTAGGCGTAAATCATGCTCGAGGGAATCGCGGGATCGTTTTCCTCGAGGCCGCGCTCGAACGCCTTCAGCGACTTGTGCACGTCGCTTTCGGTCGCGAAGATCTCCGTGCTGCCGCACCAGAGGAGCACGAGCCGATCGAGGTTGTTGTCCTTCTTGAACTTCTCGATGTCGGCCATCACCTGTTCGGCGAGGTCGCGCTTGTTCTTGCCCTTCTTCACGTTCGGGCCGTCCAGGCGCTTCACGTAGTGCTGATCGAAGACCGCCGGCCACGGCTTGATCTGTTCGAGCTCGGGACGGACCTTGTCGAGCAGCGACTGCTCGAGCACGCCGGCGGTTTTCGCGGCGCTGTAGCAGTCCTCCTCGAAGATGTCCCAGCCGCCGAACACCAGATCGTCGAGACCGGCGAGCGGCACGACTTCGCTGATTTTCGGCGAGCGGCCTTCGGTCCGCTTGCCGAGACGGATCGTGCCCATCTGCGTGAGCGAGCCGATCGGCGACGACAATCCTTTACGAATAGCGGCGACGCCGGCGATCGTCGTCGTGCTGACGGCCCCGAGGCCGACGAGCAGGACGCCTAATTTGCCGCGCGCAGGAGCGATATCAATTGGTGTAGGCACAAATACGAACTATATCAGCCTCCAGTCATCAGTCGCCAGTCTCAAGTCGCCGCGAATAGACTGTGCGGCGGTGTCCTTTAATCCATTTGCGAGGCGCGGCGCCGACCCGCACATGCTCGCCGTCAGCATGACGGGCGTAAAACTGGGCGATCGCGTGATCTTCGTCGGCGCGCCGCACGCGGGACGCGTCGCCGCCATCGCCGCGAAAGTCGGCCTGTCGGGCCGCGCCACTGCCGCGGTCGCGGACCCCGCGGCCGCGGTCCGCGTGAACAAAGCCGCCGCGCGGGCCGGCGTGCTCATCGATACCGACCTCAGCGACGCCCGCACGCTTCCGTACGGCGACGGCGAATTCGATCTCGCCGTCGTCGACGACACCGGCGCGATGTTCGAAGCACTCGCGGAAGACGATCGCGCCGCCGTCACGCGCGAGGCCGCGCGCGTGCTTCGTCCGGGCGGGCGGATTGTCGTGCTCGGCGCCGGCGAGCCGACCGGACTGACGCGGATCGTTTCCACACCTCCGGTCTCGCACCTCGTGCTGTCGGGCTCCCTCAACACGCTGCTGGGAGCGAACGGCTTCTCCATCGTCCGGACGCTGGCCGAGCGCGAAGGACTTGTCTTCGTCGAGGGACTCAAGCCGAGGACACCCGCCGCCCGCTGATGTAATGCGCCGAGCACAGTCGGCGTCAGCGCGACTCCAGTTCAGGGCGAAAACCGCCGAAAACCTGTAGGCAAGGCTTTTGCCTCGACAGAAGGGTTCACATGCGGCCCGACGCGCTCTGCGGCGTCTACTCGCTCGACGAAGTCGCCCGCGCGGCGGGCGTGAGCGTGTCTCAAGCCCGCGCCTGCGCCGGCTCTGACGGCCTGCTGTCGGCACGCGACGCGGTCCGGCTGGGCCGACTCCTCGTCACACGACGCCGCTCGGCCGCTCACGCCGCTCAAGCTCCGCTGTTCGCTCGCGTGACCGAGAAGACCGCCGCCGGCGTTCGCGGCGTGCCTCTCGCAGTGTCCGGCTCGCTGCACGCAGCGCTGCTCGCGTCGATCGTCTTCGTCCTCGGCCTCGGCACCAGCGCGGCGACGACACACGTCGTGGACGAGTCGCGCGAGATGCACCTCGTGTTTCTCGCGACGCCGGGACCCGGTGGCGGCGGAGGCGGTGGCGGCGCGATCGAGAAAGCGCCACCGCCCAGGGCAGAGAAACAAGGACGCGATCCGATCGCGACACCGGTTGACGTCGCGCCGGCGCCGGCACCCGCGCCGCTTCCCAGGCCGCGCGTGCTGAACGCCGAACCGCTGCCCGCTGTCGCCGCGCCGATCGTCAGCGCGCCGAACGACGACCGCGATCGCGCCGGCCTGCTCGCCGAGGTGCGCGCCGACGTCGACAGCCGTGGACCCGGCCGCGGCGGCGGCGTGGGAACAGGCGCGGACACCGGCATCGGCGAAGGCGACGGCTCAGGCATCGGACCCGGATCCGGCGGCGGCATCGGCGGCGGTCCGTATCGTCCGGGCAGCGGCATCACTCCGCCGCGCGTGCTGCGGGAGGTCAAAGCCGACTACACCGAAACCGCGCGGCAGCGCGCGCTCACCGGCGAAGTCGTGCTCGAAGTCGTCGTCAGGCGCGACGGCAACGTCGGCGAGGTGAAGCTGCTTCACGGGCTCGGCTACGGCCTCGACGATCGCGCGATCGCCGCCGTCCGGCAGTGGCGATTCGCCCCCGCCGAACGTCTGGGCGTGCCGGTGGACGTCATCGTCGAAGTCGGCGTCGAGTTCCGCCTGCGATGAACGCGATCCTGCTCGCCATTACCGGCGTCTCGCTGCTCGTCGCCGGATTCATGTCGGCGGTCGCGTGGCGCATGACTCGCGAGGAGCGCCGGCGGTCCGACGCACGCGTCGCGCAGCTCGCTGAAGCGCTGTACGAAGAAGACGGCGGCTCGTCGGTGACCGTCGCCCAACTGCTGGAAACCGCTCGGCCGGACAATCGGCCTCGCTACCTTATTACTATGCTGGCCGGCATCTGCGTCGTCGGCGCCCTGGGCGGTGCAGGGATCTTTATCGCTCGCACGCGCTCCGACTCGCCGTCGCGGAACGCGAGGCTTCAGCCGAGCGACGTGCCTCTCGAGCTGCTCGAACTCGATCACGAACGCGAAGGCGGGCATCTGATCGTCCGCGGCGTCGTCCGCAATCCCGCAGATTCCTCGGAGCGTGACGGCCTCTCTGCCGTCGTCGTGCTTGTCGGCCACGACGGCTCGGTCGTGGCGTCGGGCCGCTCCGCGCTTCCGAACGCACGCCTGCTGCCCGGCGCGACCGCGCCGTTTGTCGTCACCGTGTCCGGGGCTGCCGACATCGACCGTTTTCGGTTAAGTTTCCGTTCAGACGCGCGCCTGGAACCGCACGTCGATCGAAGGACGTCATGACGCGTATCCGATTCGCCGCCGCGGCCGCCGCGCTCGTCGCCGCCGCCGCCGTGCTGCGCGCGCAGGACAGCGGCCAGTTCCGGTTCCGCAGCGGCGTCGAGCTGATCAACGTCACGGCCACCGTGTCGGACGTCGACGGCCGTTTCGTGCCGAACCTCACGCAGGACGACTTCATCGTCTATGAAGACGATCAGCGCATGGACGTCACGCACTTCAGCGCCGAACGCGTCCCGGTAAGCCTCGGCATCGCCCTCGACACCAGCGGCAGCATGGCCGGCGAGAAGATGAACGCCGCGCGCGCGGCGATCGGCCGGTTCGTCAGCGACCTGCTCGATCGCGACGACGAGCTCTTCCTCTATCGCTTCAGCAACTACCCGGTGCTCGTGCAGGGCTGGACGCGCGATCGACGCGAGCTGCTCGATCCGCTCGACCGCCTGACGCCGAACGGCGCGACGGCGATGTACGACGCCGTCGCGAAGGCGATCCCGCTGGCGGAGCAGGGACGGAACCGCAAGAAGGCGCTGGTGATCATCTCGGACGGCAACGACACGTCGAGCCGCACGGAGATTCGCGACCTGAAGGAGCAGATCCGCCAGAGCGAAGTGCTCGTGTACGCGGTCGGCATCGACGGCGAAGGCGAGCAGGTCGTCAGACGCGCGCCGGTGTCGCCGCCGCCGCGCACGCCGATTCCGATTCCGCTGCCCTTCCCCGGCGCACCGCGTGGCGGCGCCGGGCGCTTTCCGCCGTCGACGCCGCAGCCGCCGATCGGCGGACCCGGCGCGCCCGGCGGCGGCAAGCCGTCCTGGCAGGGGACGCTGGACGATCGCGTGAACGTGTCCGCGCTGCGCGACATGACCGACGACAGCGGCGGCCGCACGGAAATCATCCGCGTGCCGCGCGATCTCGATCCGGCGACGGCCGGCATCGCCGACGAACTGAGCAAGCAGTACTACCTCGGCTATCAGTCGCCCGGGAAGAAAGACGGCCGCTGGCACTCGATCCGCGTCGACATGCGGAATCGCGGCTATCGCGTCCGGGCGCGCAGGGGCTACTTCGCCAACTGAGCGGGAGCGCGTCGCAGTTAGAATAGCGCGTGCCTCTGCTCGTGACCGCGCTCGGCCTGAGTCTTCTCGGCAGCTGCGGCGGTCTCATCATCGCCAGCTCCCTGCTGCTCTTCACGCATCGCATCCGGACGCGCCTGATTCCGTGGCTCGTCAGCTACGCCGTCGGCGCGCTGCTCGGCGTCGCGCTGCTCGCGCTCCTGCCCGAATCGCTCGATTCGCTGAAGCCGACGATGGTGTTCGGGACGCTGCTGCTGGGCATCATGACCTTCTTCATCCTCGAAAAGCTGGTGCTGCTGCGGCACTGCCACACGGACGAATGCGCGGTGCACGGCGCGACGGTGCCGCTCGTCGTCATCGGCGACGCGTTCCACAACTTCATCGACGGCGCGATCATCTCCGCCGCGGTCATGACGTCCGTGCCGCTCGGCGTCAACACGGCGATCGCCGTCGCCGCCCACGAGATCCCGCAGGAAGTCGGCGACGTCGCGATTCTTCTCGGCGCGGGCTACAGCCGCGGCGGCGCGCTGATGCTGAATCTCGTGTCGGGCGGCGCCGGCATCGTCGGCGCGATCGTCGCGTATGCGGCCGTCGGCGCGATTCCCGGAATCCGGCCGTACATCCTCGCGTTCTCGTCGGCGAGCCTGCTCTACATCGCCATGTCGGACCTCATCCCGGATCTCCATCGCGGGCAGATCGACGCCAACGCCGTGCGGCAGGTCGTGCTGATCGGACTCGGCATCCTGACGATCGTCGTCTTCGAGAAGCTGTTCGGCGTCTGACATGGCCATCGACAAAGTCAATCTCGCCACCGTCGAGAAGATGTGGAGACGCGAGGTCGAGGCCGCGCACACGTACAAGCTCCTCGCCGAGCGGGAAACCGATCAGAAGCGGCGCGACATCCTGCTGCGTCTTGCCGAGCAGGAAGACAAACACGCGGCGCGCTGGTCCGAGCGGATTGCCGCCGCGACCGGAAAGATCCCCGACCCGAAGGAGATCGAGCGCGGGCTGACGTGGTTCCAGAAGATCAGCGATCCGACGGTCGTCCTGCATCGGCTCGAGCAGGAAGAAACGAAGGCCGACCATGAATACGGCGACCTCATGGCCCGGCTGAGCGATCCCGCGGACAAGCGGATCGCCGAAGAAGCGATGCTCGAGGAACGCGATCACGCGGTGATTCTCCGCACGCTCGCCGGCGGAAAAATTCCGACGCCCCGATCGACGCTCGACACCATCCTCCACCGCGAACGCTGGCACCGCCGCGGCACCGGCTGGATTGGCGACGCGATCTACGGCGTCAACGACGGCCTCGGCGCCGTGTTCGGCATCGTGTCCGGCATGGCCGGCTACACCGGCGGCAGCGAAGTCGTGCTGGCCGCGGGTCTCGCGGGCACGCTGGCGAGCGCGCTGTCGATGGGCGCGGGCGCGTATCTGTCGTCGAAATCGCAGCGCGAGCTGTACGAGTCGGAGGTCTCGCGCGAGAAACTCGAGATGGAGACCGATCCGCAGGAGGAAATCCTCGAGCTCGAGCTGTTCTACCAGCTCAAGGGATTTTCCGCGGAGGAATCGCGGCGGATGGCCGAACAGATTTCGAAGGAGCCGAAACAGTTTCTGCGCGCGCTGACGCAGGAAGAGCTCGGTCTGTCCGAAGAGACGTTCCCGAACCCGTGGCGGTCGACGCTCTCGGCGAGCGTATCCACGGCCATCGGCGGCTTCATCCCGATCATCCCGTTCTTCTTCGCCGTCGGCATGCCCGCGGTGATTGCGTCGTTTGTCATCAGCACCATCGCGCACTTCGCCGTCGGCGCCTCGAAAGCGCTTGTCACGACACGGTCGTGGTGGGCCAGCGGACTGGAGATGACCGCCGTCGGCATCCTCGAGGCGGCGATCACCTACGGCCTCGGCCTCGCGTTCGCGGGCCACTAACGGCCGCGCGTCCACGTCGGAGGACAAAAAGGCTGGTACTGGATTTGCCCCTCTCCTGATCAAACTCAAGGGAGGCCCTATGACGAAGCGACTGCTTACGTTTGTGGCCGGTTTCGCGTTGCTGGCAACCGCGGCACTGGCGGACACCGGCGACAGAAAAGATCTTCAGGTGTTCAACGACATCTCGAAAACCGTCCAGCGCTACGCGCACTTCACGGTCTTCGACAACGTCGACGCCCAGGTGAAGAACGGCGTCGTGACGCTGACCGGACGGGTGACGATGCCGTACAAGCGCGACGACATCGAGAAGCGCGTCGCGAAAGTGGACGGCGTGAAGCGGGTGAACGACAGGATCGCCGTCCTGCCGGTGTCGCAGTTCGACGATCAACTGCGGTATCGTCTTGCCCGCGCCATCTACAGCAATCCGAACTTCTGGAACTACGCGATCGGTCCCAATCAGCCGATTCACATCGTCGTCGAGCACAGCCGCGTGACGCTCGAAGGCGTCGTGCTGAACGACACCGACCGCGCGATCGCCAGCTCGATCGCGACGACGCAGTTCGGCGTGATGTCGGTGAAGAACAACCTGAAGACGGAAGCCGAGGCGCGCGACGCGCTTGAAAAAGCCTTCTGACATCCGGATCTACGCCGCCGGCCATCCCGCGCCGGCGGCGTTCGTGCTCGGCCACGGCGCCGGGGCCGGGCACGACAGCCCGTTCATGATCGAATTCGCCAGGGCGCTGTCCGCCCTCGGACTCGACGTCGTCACGTTCAACTTTCTCTACATCGAAGAAAAGCGGAAGCTGCCGGATCGCGCACCCGTGCTCGAAGAGACGTACCGTGCGGTGATCGAACACGTACGCGAGCATGTCGACAGCGCCAGGCGGGCGCTGTTCATCGGCGGCAAATCGATGGGCGGCCGCATCGCGACGCAGGTCGCCGCGGCCGACGCCGGACTGCCCGTCGCCGGGCTCGTGCTGCTCGGCTATCCGCTGCATCCGCCGGGACAGCCGCAGAAACTGCGGGACGCGCACCTGCCACAGGTACAGCGCCCGATGCTGTTCGTGCAGGGAAGCCGCGACACGTTCGGGACGCCCGGCGAGCTCGCGCCGATCCTCGCGCGACTCGATCCGCCGCCGGCGCTGCACGTCGTCGACGGCGGCGACCACTCGTTCAAGCTGAGTAGAAAAGATCCCGCGAAGCAGGCGGCAATCTACGCCGGCATCCAGCAGACGATCGTGCGCTGGATTACAACGGGTGCGACGTGATCAGAAATTCCTGAACGGGTTGCCCGCCGACGAGATGTTCCTGGATGATCCGCTCGAGCACCGGCGGATCGCACTGCCCGTACCAGGTGCCTTCCGGATACACGACGGCGACGGGACCGCCTTCGCAGATCCGGAGGCAGTTGGCTTTGGTTCTCAGCACGCCGCCCTGGTCGGAAAGGCCGAGCTCCTTGAGCCGCTTCTTCAGATAGTCCCACGCGGCGATTCCGCGTTCTTTGTCACAGCACTTCGGCGTCGTCTGGTCGGCGCAGAGAAAGATGTGGCGCTTCGCCACGGACACGCCGATCTTCGCCGCGACCTGCCGTTCGCTCTCCCACTGGCCCATCAATGCGCCTCCGTGCGGTTCTGTGCAGCGGAAAAATCTATTGATATCATGAAGGTGCCCCTGCGGGCGCGTCCATGGAATACAAAGGTCAGCCGCTGCACGCCTCAGCGTCGGAAGCGATCACGAACAACGTTCGTGTCGAAGTCGAATCGCAGTTCGTGCCCGATCGGTCGCAGCCGTTCGAACAGCTCTGGCACTTCATGTACACGGTCCGCATCACGAACGAGGGCGACGACAACGTCCAGCTGATCAGCCGCCACTGGATCATCACCGACGCGACGGGCCACACGCAGGAAGTCCGCGGCCCCGGCGTCGTCGGCGAGCAGCCGCTGCTCCATCCCGGCGAGTCCTTTCAGTACACGTCAAACTGCGAACTTTCGACGTCGACGGGCGTGATGAAGGGGACGTATCAGATGGTCACCGAAGACGGCGACCATTTCGATGTCGAGATCGCGCCGTTCGCGCTGCACGAGCCGTACACCGTCCACTAGTCGACGTCCGCCTAAAGGCGGACGCCGCGAAAACCGATAAGCGGCGCATGTCGGGACCGCGCCGCAAATTCGTCTGGACTGGTTCTAACTTCTCTTAACTGCATACTTCGTCGACACGTAGTCGTCGACGAGCTTCTGAAACTCCTCCGCCAGCTCTTCGTAGGATCCGCGCAGCGTCTGCACGTGCTGGCCGTCGATGAAGATCGGGCAGCTCGGCTCCTCGCCCGTGCCCGGCAGGGAAATTCCGATGTTCGCCGCCTTTGATTCTCCCGGGCCGTTCACGATGCAGCCCATGACGGCGAGCGTCATCGTCTCGACGCCGTCGTACTGCGTCTTCCAGACCGGCATCTTTTCGCGGATGTAGTCCTGCGTCCGCTCGGCCAGTTCCTGGAACGTGGAGCTCGTCGTGCGTCCGCAGCCGGGACACGCCGTCACGCTCGGCGAGAACGATCGCAGGCCGAGGGCCTGCAGCAGCTCGCACGCGGCATAGACCTCTTCGCGGCGATCGCCGCCGGGCCGCGGCGTCAGCGAGATGCGGATGGTGTCGCCGATGCCCTCGTTCAGCAGCACGCCCATCGCCGACGCCGACCACACCAGCCCTTTCATCCCCATGCCGGCTTCGGTGAGGCCGAGATGCAGCGGCTGATCGGTCCGCTTCGCCAGCGCGCGGTACACGCCGATGAGATCGCGCGGCCGCGAGGTCTTGCACGAGATGATGATCTGATCCTTGCGCAGGCCCGACTCGATCGCGAGCGCCGTGGATTCGACCGCCGACAGCACCATGCACTCGTTGATGATCTCTTCCGACGTCTTGCCGAGATTGCGGTCGGTGTTCTCCTGCATCCGCGCGACGACGAGCTCCTGGTTCAGCGATCCGCCGTTGACGCCGATGCGGACGGGCCTGTTGTTGTCCACGGCGACTCTGCAGATCGTCGAGAACTGCTCGTCGCGCCGCCGCCCGGTGCCGACGTTGCCGGGGTTGATGCGGTACTTGTCGAGCGCGGTCGCGCACTCCGGATACTTCGTCAGCAGCAGATGTCCGTTGTAATGGAAGTCCCCGATCAACGGCGCCGTGCATCCGGCGTCGAGCATGCGCTGCCTGATCTCAGGCACGGCCGCCGCGGCTTCCGGGAGATTCACGGTGACGCGCACGAGCTCCGATCCCGCTTCCGCGAGCTCGATGCACTGCTGCGCGGTCGCGCGCGCGTCGGCGGTGTCGGTCATCGTCATCGACTGGACGACGATCGGCGCACCGCCACCGACCTGGACTTTTCGTGTCCGCACGCCGTCGCCGACGTTCACGCCGACTGTCCTGTGCAGCCTGATGACGCTCATGTGAAGGACGAATTCTCATGATAGCATCGCCGCATGAAGGCGATTCTCGTGCGGGAGCACGGCGGTCCCGAGGTGCTGAAGCTCGAAGACCTTCCGGATCCGAAGGCCGGTCCCGATCAGGTGGTGGTTCGTCTCAAGGCCGTCGGCGTGAATCCCGTCGACGTGTACATCCGCACCGGCGCGTACGCGCGCAAACCCTCGCTGCCGTTCATTCCCGGCTCGGACGCGGGCGGTGAAATCGAATCGGTCGGCGCGAACGTGAAGAGCTGGAAGCCCGGCGACCGCGTGTTCATCCACGGCACCGCCGCCGAACACACGCACGGCCACTACGGCGGCGCGTACGCGCAGAAGGCCGTCTGCAATCTCGATCACCTGTATCGTCTGCCCGCCGGCGTCACGTTCGGCCAGGGCGCGGCGATGGGCGTGCCGTACGCGACGGCGTATCGCGCGCTCTTCCACAAAGCGCAGACGAAACCCGGCGAGACCGTGCTGATCCACGGCGCGACAGGCGGCGTCGGCCTGGCCGCGACGCAGATCGCGCACGCGCACGGCATTCGCGTGCTCGGCACCGGCAGCAGCGAGAAAGGTCTGCAGTCGGTCCGCGAGAGCGGCGCCGACGCCGTGTTCAATCACACGACGGCCGGCTACCTCGACGAGATCATGAAGGCGACCGGCGGCAAAGGCGTCGACGTCGTCCTCGAGATGGCGACGCACGTCAACCTCGACAAGGATCTCGGGCTGATCGCGAACCGCGGCCGCATCGTCGTCATCGGCAACCGCGGACGCGTGGAGATCGACGCGCGCCAGGCCATGGGCAAGGACGCGATGATCATCGGCATGACGCTGTTCAACATCAGCGACGCCGACATGGCGTCGATCAACAGCTACATGATGGCGGGGCTGGCGAACGGGACGCTCACGCCCGTCGTCGGGAAAGAATTTCCGCTCGCCGACGCCGGCAAAGCGCAGGACGCCGTGATGGCGCCCGGCTCGCACGGCAAAATCGTCCTCGTGCCGTAAATGGCTGAACCGATCGACTGGCCGCCCCGGCGTCCTCCTTCGCCAAAACGGCGCGGCCGGATCGTCCTGCTCGTCGCCGTGGTCGTGCTGTTTCTCAGCGCGGGCACCACGCTCTCCTACTACGTCGACGCGCTGTGGTTCTCGTCGCTCGGCTACTCCGCGGTCTTCTGGCGGTCGCTGAACTTCCAGGCGCTCACGTTCGGCGGCTTCACGCTGCTGACGTTCATCGCGCTGTACGGATCGTTCCTGCTCTTCAAGCCGGACAACCTCGGAGAGGGCGGCGGCACGATCATTATCAATGGGCAGCCCGTGCAGGTCCCGATGGAGCCGGCCCTGCGCATCATCGCGCTCGTCGTCGCGCTGCTCGTCGCGCTCGTCACCGGCGCCGGCATGATGGACGAGTGGCCCACGCTCGCACTCGCGTGGTACGGGGGCAGCGCGTCCGGCGGCACGGCGATCGCCGATCCGATCTTCGCCCGGCCGCTCGACTTCTATCTCTTCACGCTGCCGGCGCTCGATCTGGTCTCGGGCTGGGTGATGACGCTGGCCGTGATCGCCTGCGTCATCGCGGTGTTCTTCACCGTCGTCGGCGGCGGCAGCCGGCTGGTCGGCAAGCTCCGGGGAAAAACCCAGGGCAGCCTGCTGCCGCTGCGCGGGTTCTCCTGTGCGGTCGGCATCCTGCTGCTGGCCTGGGCGGCGCGAGTCTGGCTCGGCCGGTTCGATCGGCTCTTCGACGATCAGACGATCTTCACCGGCGTCGGCTACACGGACGCACACGTCACGCTGACCGGACTGACCGTCGTCGCGGCCGCGCTGGTGCTTGGCGCGGCCGTCGCGTTCGTCAACGCCGTCGCGGCGCCGAAGCTTCGCTGGCTCATCGCCGCCGTCGTTCCGGCCGCCGCGGCCTACATCGTCGTCTCGGTGCTGAGCTGGTACGTCAGCAGCTTCATCGTGAAGCCGAACGAGCTCGTGCGCGAAAGCCCGTACATCGCGCACAACATCCAGCTGACGCGCGAAGCCTTCGGCCTCAATCGCATCACGCAGCGTCCGTTCCCGGCGGATACCGGCGTCGAGGCGCTCGACGCCGCCAACAACCGCGCGACGCTCGACAACATCCGCCTGTGGGACTGGCGCGCGCTGCAGGACACGCTCCGCCAGATTCAGGAAATCCGCACGTACTACGATTTCCCGGACATCGACATCGACCGGTACCAGATCGACGGCCGCGAACGGCAGGTCATGCTCGGCACGCGCGAGCTGAGCATCGAGAAGCTGCCCGAGAGCAGCCGCAACTGGATCAACGAGAAGCTGATCTACACGCACGGCTACGGCGTCACGATGAATCCGGTCAACGGCTTCACGCCCGAAGGCCTGCCGACGTTCCTCCTCAGCAACATGCCCGTGCAGAGCACGGCGAACGTCAAGGTCACGCGTCCCGAGATCTACTTCGGCGAGTTGACGAACAACGACGTGTACGTGAACACGCGGCAGAAAGAGTTCAACTACCCGCAGGGAGACACGAACAGCGTCACGACCTACGAAGGCAAAGGCGGCGTCGTCCTCGGCGGATTCCTGCGGCGCCTGCTGATCGCGATCGATCGCGGCGATCTCGCCAAGCTCCCGTTCAGCGACGACATCAGCGCGGACAGCCGCCTGCTGATGCGGCGCAACGTGCGTGAACGCGTGAACGCGCTCGCCGGCGGATTCCTGACCTTCGACGGCGACCCCTACATGGTCGTCGGAGAAGACGGCCGGCTGCGCTGGATCATGGACGCGTTCACCACGTCGGAGTCGTACCCGTACTCACGGCACTACCGGCTGGATCGCCGCACGATCAACTACATCCGCAACAGCGTGAAGGCCGTCGTCGACGCGTACGACGGGACGACGACGCTGTACGTGTTCGATTCGACCGATCCGATCATCAACGCGTGGCGTGAGATTTTCCCGTCGCTCTTCAAGGACGCGAAGGAGATGCCAGAGGGCCTCCGTAAACACGTGCGGTATCCCGAGCTCCAGCTGGAGCTGCAGGCGGCGGTGTACGGCCTGTACCACATGACGGATCCCGGCGTGTTCTACAACCGTGAGGATCTCTGGACGGTCGCGAGCGAAGTGCGGGGGAACAACAACCAGGACCAGGCGGCGCAGCCGATGCTGCCGAACTTCGTGCTCATGACGCTGCCGGGCGAACGCACCGACGAGTTCGTCGAGATCCTGCCGTTCACGCCCGGCAACCGCAACAACCTGATCGGCTGGATCGCCGGACGCAGCGACGGCGACAAGTACGGCACCCTCGTCGCGTACAGCTTTTCGAAAGACAAGACGGTGGACGGCCCGCTGCAGGTCGAAGCGCGGATCGATCAGAACCCGCAGCTCTCGGGACAGTTCTCGCTGTGGAATCAGCAGGGCTCGCGCGTCGTGCGCGGAAGCCTGCTCGTGATTCCCATGGGCCGCGGCCTTCTCTACGCCGAGCCGATTTATCTGCAGGCCGAACGCAGCCCGATGCCGGAGCTCCGCATCGTCGTGCTCGCGCTCCAGGACAAGCTCGCGTACGGACCGACGTTCGAGGCCGCGCTCGCCGGTTTATTCGGACAGGCGCTCCCCGAACAGGTGGCACAGGGTGGAGCGGCGGGGCAGACAGGACGCGCGGCCGCGGCCTCGCCTGCCGCGGCGCCGGACACCGGCGCGTTGATCACCAACGCGGCAAAAGACCTCGCCGATTACCAGCGCCTCACGGCGGACGGCAAACTCGGCGAGGCCGGCCAGCGGTTAGAGTCGCTTAAGCAGAAGCTGGATCAGCTGCAACGCGCTCAGCGAAAGTAATGATGTAGCCGTCGGGGTCGGCAATCGCGAACTCCTTCAGGCCGTACCACTGCTTCACCAGCGGCATCACGATCGAGACCTTCGGCTTCAGCCGATCGTGCAGCGCGTCGACATTGTCCATCTCGATGAACATCGTGCCGGTCGCGCCGAGCGGTTTGCCGGCGAACGCCGGATATTCCTTCGACGCGACGTGCTTCTCGTTGAAGAAGATCTCGACGCTGCCGCTGACGACCGATCCGAAGACGTACGGCGGCGGTGCATCCGGCGGCACCGTCATGCCGCGCGCGAAGCCCAGCACGTCCGTGTAGAACGTCAGGCTTCGCTCGACATCGTCCACGAGCAGGTTCGGCGTCAGTTTCTTGAGCATGAGGGTCATGGGCGCACACCTTTCATGTGTGCTCGCGTTCTCCTACATCCGCGCGCCGGCGAGAACGGCGCGAAGGTAGGGACCCTTGTTGAAGAGGTGGGACCCGCTAGGTACGGGCGGCAAGATATCACAAGTACAATGCTCGGTCGAAAGGATCATCAGCACATGCGCATGTTGTCGTTTCTCGCACTCTCGCTCGTGATGGCCGCGCCGCTGTTCGCGCAGGAACCGAAGGTTTCGGTGGCGACGCCGCCGCCCGACGTGAAGGCGCCGCCGGCCGACGCGCAGAAGACCGCGTCCGGCCTGGCCTCGAAGGTCATCACGCCCGGCAAGGGCAAGGAGCATCCGGGCCCGGCCGACACCGTGACCGTGCACTACACGGGATGGAAGACGGACGGATCGATGTTCGACAGCTCGGTGCTCCGCGGCAAGCCCGCCAGCTTCCCCCTCAACCGGGTGATCGCCGGCTGGACCGAAGGCCTGCAGCTGATGGTCGAAGGCGAGAAGCGCCGTTTCTGGATTCCCGAAGCGCTCGCGTACAAAGGCCAGCGCGAGCCGAAGGGCATGCTGGTGTTCGACGTCGAGTTGATCTCGTTCATCGGCGCGCCGGTGACACCGGTCGACGTCAAGGCGGTGCCGCCCGACGCGAAGAAGACGCCGAGCGGTCTCGCGTACAAAGTGCTGAAGGCCGGCACCGGCACGCGGCATCCGAGCGCCAGCAGCATGGTGACCGTGCACTACAGCGGGTGGACGACCGACGGCAAACTGTTCGACAGCTCGGTCGCGCGCGGGATGCCGATCTCGTTCGGCCTCGACGGCGTGATCAAGGGATGGACCGAAGGCCTGCAGCTGATGGTGCAGGGCGAGAAGGCGCGGTTCTGGATCCCGCAGGACCTCGCGTACGGCGGAAAGCAGGCACCGTACGGGATGCTCGTCTTCGACGTCGAATTGCTCGATTTCAAGTAGTGCGGACCTTCAGGTCTGCCTGACAGGCCTGAAGGCCTGTACTACAGGATTTCTCTCACGGCGCGCTGGAAGCGATCGGTCAGCTCCCGGCGCGCCTCGTCCGGCACGAACCCGATCCTCGACCAGCTCGCCTGCGCCTGCCGCACGTCGTCCTGCGCGGCGCGCCGTCGCGCTTCGGGATCCGCCTTGCCGCCGATCGTGTTGGCGGCGAGCGATTCCTTCAGCATGGCCGCGAGACGCTCGGTCGGCGACATGCTCTGCTGTGACGGCGACCCGCGCATCGACGCCGCGAGATCCTCCATCCGCTTCACGATCGATTCCATGCGCTTGCGATTGGCTTCGGGATCGAGATCGGTGCCCGCGAACGCCGCCGGCCAGCGCGAGATGATCGACCGGCACGCGTCGGCGTAGCGGCGATCGAGCTCCACCGCCTGGTCGCGGCTGACGCCGCGGGCGGCGATTTCCTGCTGCCACGTGTTGCGAAGACCGCGCACGGTGGAGGCGAGCTCGGCGGGCGGCTCGGCGCCGTCGTGTGCCGCGATCCCTTCGAGCTCGGTGCAGATCGCTTCACGCGCGGCGACGCGCTCCGCCTTCGCGATGTCGTGGCGGGAGGCGTAGCGCGCGAAGAACTTGTCGCACGCGGCGCGGAACCGCTGCCAGATCGCTTCGGACCGGGTCTTCTTCACGGCGCCGATCGTCTTCCATTCGGCCTGAAGCTTCCTGATTTCACCGGCCGTCGCTTCCCAGTCGGTCGACTCGGCGAGCGCTTCGACCTTCTGGCACAGCGCTTCCTTCTTCGCGAAGTTCTCGGTCCACAGGACCTTGCGCTTCGCGAGATCTTCCTGGCGGCGCGTGAAGAACCTGTCGCAGGCGGCGCGGAAACGTTCCCAGACCGCCTTTTCCTGTCCACGCGTCACGGGTCCCACGGCCTTCCACTGTCCCTGCAGGCCCTTGATCTCTTCAGCGGTCTGAATCCAGTTGCTCGAGCCGGCGAGCGCTTCGGCGCGTTCGCAGAGCGCGGCCTTCTTCTGCAGATTCGCGGCGCGTTCTTCGGCCTGGCTCGCGAAGTGCGCTTCGCAGCGCGCCCAGAGCTCGTCGTGCGCGCCCTTGAAGCGCTTCCAGAGCGTCTCGCCCTGCGGCCGCGGCACGTCGGCGGCGAGCCGCCACTGCTGCTGCAGCTCGTGGATGCGGCGCGCGATCGCTTCGGGATCTTTCTCCTCGCGCAGCGCTTCCATCTTCTCGCACAGCTGTTCCTGGATGCCGACGTTGGCCCAGCGCTGCCAGTCGGCGACCTCGCGCAGGTCGCGGACGCGCGGGGCGAGCGCCTCCTGCGCGGCCTTCAGACGGGTGTTCACCTGCTCGAAGTCCTGGCGCGACGGCAGCGGCGGGACGTCCTCGAGCGCGGCACGCACGTCGCGCAGCGCGCGGTCGGCGGCTTTGAGCGACAGATCTTCCTTCTGCATCAGCGCCTCGACGCGGCCGAGCAGCTGATTCATCCGGTTGAGGCCGTCGCGCCTGGCCCTGGCTTCGTTCTCCTCGTTGACGCGGCGGCGCTCGGCTTCGCGGGCCGCCGCTTCCCGATCGGCCTCGGTCGCGGCCTGTGCGGCCGCGTCGCGTTCGCGTCGCGCGGAGTCTTCCTGCGCCGTCCGCTCGGCCTGCTCGCGTTCGCGGGCCGCGGCTTCTTCGGCCGTGACGGCTTCGGCCGCGATCCGCGCGGCCGCTTCGGCGCGCGCCGCCTCTTCACGCATCGCCGCCGCGCGCTCGTCTTCTTCAGCCCGCGCCTCGGCCGCCACGCGGGCGGCTTCTTCATCGCGCTCTCGCAGCATCTGGCGCGCGCGCTTGCCCGCGGCCTTGTTCTTCGCGCGTTCGGCGACCTGCTCGAGGTCTTCGCGATCGCTCAGCCGGTCGACGGCGGCGGACGCCGTGTCCTTGAAGTCGCAGTGCATCGCAAGGCCGAGAAAATCCTCTCGCGCGTGCAGGCGCTCGAACGCCGAGAGACGAACCGGCTCGAGCTCGGCCTGCCGCGCGACCGACGCCATCACGCCCGCCGCGCCGGCGTCCAGCCGATCGAACGCGCGCCGCGCCACGGACTCGCGCAGCGACGTCTTCGCGATCTGCGCGAGCGTGCGCGCGTCGCCGAGCGCGTCGACGGCGGCCAGGCTCGCCTGCTCGTCCACGCCTTCGAAGGCATCGAGCGCGATGTCGCGCAGCATCGTCACCGAGGCCTCGCGCACCGACGCGTCGGCGTCGTCGCGCGCGATGGCGGCGAGCTCGGCGGGATCCAGCAGCTTGCCGACGGCGGCTTTTCTGACTCTGGGGTCTTCGTCTTCGCGTGCGGTCGAAACGATCTGCTCGCGTTCGGTGATGGGCAGCTCAGCCAGCCACGCCAGGCGCACGGCCGGGTCGGGATCGCGCTGAGGTTGAGTACGGAAGCGATCAAGAAGTGTCATGAGATACCGAGTTCGCTCAATCGGGCGGCGACGTCGCGTCCATGCGACGAGGCTTTGACCCTTGTGTCAATGTCGAGAATGCGGCCGTCCGCGCCGACGTAAAACGTCCAGCGCGAGGCAAATCCGCTCGGACCGAGCACACCGTAGGCCCGGGCCACATCCTTGGCGGGATCACTCAGAATCGGGCACGTGAGCTGCAGCGCTTCGGCGAACTCCGCGTTGGTGCGGGGCGTGTCCACGCTCGCCGCGAAACACTGCACGTTCGCGCGTCCGAACGCCTGGCCGAATGCGCTGAGTGATCGACATTCGGCCGTGCATCCGCCCGTGAACGCCTTCGGAAACCAGGCGATGACGACGGCCTTGCGTTCGCGAAAGTCGCCGAGCCGGTACGTCACGCCGTCCGATGCCGGCAGTGTGAAGTCGGGAGCGACGTCACCAACGCGGAGCACCACCGGTGACACGACGTGGCGTCCGAATGCGACGTTGGTCACTCCCGCCGCCATGGCTCGCGCTGTTTCTGCCAGAATCCGCAATCGCACGTCGGTTCCCTTCATTCTACCGAGAGCGCTCGAACCGCCGAAATATCGCGTCTGAAACATTTTTCCTGAAGAGCTCGGTGCTCCAATTTTGCGGATCGTGCAATCACACTAGAATGACGACACACGGACCTTTACGCTTCACGTTAGCAGTTACGCTTTCCGTTCAGCACAACCACGCGTGACCCGCGCATTTTCGACGCTCTCCGCCGACCTGCTCTCGGCTCTGGCAAAACCGCTGCCCGGTGCGGACGCGCACGCGCTGATGTCGCCGCAGCCGCGCCGCGCGTGGCCTGACGGCATGCCGCCACCGACCGTTCGGAATGCCGCCGGTCTCCTGCTCGTCTTTCCTGACGCCACGGACCGCCCGCATGTGGTGCTCACGGTTCGTGCGGACACGCTGGGCCGTCACGGCGGCCAGGTGTCGCTGCCGGGCGGCGTCATCGAGCCGGGCGAATCGTACGCGCACGCCGCGCTGCGCGAGGCGCACGAAGAAATCGCGCTCGATCCGGCGCTCGTGCGCATCGCAGGCGCGCTCACGCCGATCGACATACCCGTGAGCGGATTCCGTCTGCATCCGATCGTCGGCCTCACCGGCGCGCGTCCGCCGCTGACGCCGCACGACGGCGAGGTCGCGAAAATCCTCGACGTTGCGATCGACGATCTCTCGGCGCCCGCGGCGATCGTGCAGACGACGCGCGAACGCGACGGGCGTCGCATCGACGTACCGGCATTCCGTGTGAGCGGCGTGGAGATCTGGGGCGCGACGGCGATGGTGCTCGCGGAATTCCTCTCGCTCGTCGGCTGGTCCCGCGCTTGAGCTTGGCGTAAATAACGGCGCGTCTTACAGTTCGCAGCGGATTTTTGATCAAAAGCTTCGTTGCAAAAGGGTGAAGGATCAGCCAATAATGCGGGTTTCGCGGGCTGTTCTTACAAATCCAGCGATTACATAGACACATTCACGACGGTCAAAGGGGGCGATAGTCATGGGTTCTGCTGTCCTTGGTGAAGCGATCACCGCGATTCGCGCGTGGTCGACGACGGAAGTCAGAGGTGCCGCGCCGGGATCGGCCGAAAGCTTCGGCAGCCTGGTGTTCAACGACACGGTGCAGCAGGCCCGTCTGCCCAAGCCCGTGTATCAGGCCCTGCGCCGCACGATCACGCACGGCGATCCGCTCGATGCGTCGGCGGCCGACGCCGTCGCGAAGGCGATGAAGGAGTGGGCGATCGAACACGGCGCGACGCACTACACGCACTGGTTCCAGCCGCTCACCGGCATCACCGCGGAGAAGCACGACTCGTTCCTCAACCCCTCGGCCGACGGCAAGGCCGTCGCGGAGTTTTCGGGCAAGGAACTGATCAAGGGCGAACCCGATGCGTCGTCGTTCCCGTCGGGCGGCATGCGATCGACGTTCGAAGCGCGCGGCTACACGGCGTGGGACCCCACCAGCTCGCCGTGGCTGCTCTACAGCGGCGGCGCGGTGACGCTCGTCATCCCGACCGCGTTCGTGAGCTGGACCGGCGAGACGCTCGACAAGAAAACGCCGCTGCTCCGCTCGATGGAAGCCGTGTCGAAGCAGGCGGTGCGCGTGCTGAAGCTGTTCGGCTCGACCGCCGAGCGCGTCGTCGCGACGTGCGGTCCCGAGCAGGAATACTTCCTGATCGATCGCTACTTCTACCTCTCGCGCCCCGACCTCATTAACGCGGGCCGGACCCTCTTCGGCGCGACGCCGCCGAAGGGCCAGGAGCTCGAAGATCAGTACTTCGGCTCCATCCCGGATCGCGTGATGGCGTTCATGAACGAGTCCGAAGCCGAGCTCTACAAAGTCGGCGTGCCGGTGAAGACGCGGCACAACGAAGTCGCGCCGAGCCAGTACGAGATCGCGCCGGTGTTCGAGAACGCGAACGTCGCCACCGATCACCAGATGATCGTCATGGAGACGATGCGGCGCATCGCGCCGAAGTACGGCCTCGCGTGCCTGCTGCACGAGAAGCCGTTCGCGGGCGTCAACGGATCCGGCAAGCACCTCAACTGGTCGCTGAGCGACGACGAAGGCCACAACCTGCTCTCGCCGGGCGCGAATCCGCACGAGAACCTGCAGTTCCTGGTGTTCTGCACGGCGGTGCTGCGCGCGGTCAACAAGTGGCAGGGCCTGCTGCGCGCCAGCATCGCGAGCGCGGGCAACGACCACCGTCTCGGCGCGAACGAAGCGCCGCCGGCGATTCTCTCGGTCTTCCTCGGCGACATGCTCACCGACATCTTCCAGCAGATCGAGAAGGGCGGCGCGAAGTCGACCAAGCACGGCGGCATCCTCGACACGGGCGTCAACGTCCTGCCGAAGCTTCCGCGCGACGCCGGCGACCGCAACCGCACCAGCCCGTTCGCGTTCACCGGCAACAAGTTCGAGTTCCGAGCGGTGTCGTCGAACCAGAGCATCGCCTATCCGAACATCGCGCTGAACATGGCGATGACCGAGTCGCTCGATTACATGGCGACCGAGCTCGAAAAGGCGACCAGGGGCGGCAAGCCGCTCGAGGCCGCCGTCGGCGAGCTGCTGCCGAAGGTGATCAAGGAGAACAAGCGGATCATCTTCAACGGCAACGGCTACTCCGCCGAGTGGGAAAAGGAAGCCGGCAAGCGCGGGCTCCTCAACCTCAAGAACACGGTCGACGCGCTCCCGCAGCTCGTGTCGAAGGACGTCGTCGCGATGTTCGAGAAGTACAAGGTGTTCAACGAGCGCGAGCTGCACGCGCGCTACGAGATCATGCTCGAGCAGTACAACAAGGTCGTGAACATCGAAGGCCAGCTGATGGTCCTCATGGCGAACCGCTACATCATGCCGGCGGCGCTCGAGTATCAGCGGCAGGTCGCGGCCAGCGTCTCGGCGGTCAAGTCGGCCGGCGGGTCCTCCAACGCCGGCAAGACGCTGCTCAAACACCTGACCAAGCTCATCGATCAGTTCCAGACGCAGACGAAGAAGCTCGAGACCTCGCTCGAGCACTCGTCGCCGTCGGCCGACAAGCACGCGAAGCATTTCCGGGACACCGTGATCCCGAACATGACCAAACTGCGGGAGCTCGGCGACACGCTGGAGCTGGACATGCCGCACGAACTGTGGCCGCTCGCGACCTATCGCGAGATGCTGTTCATTAAGTAAGGCAGGACGGGCAGGAAAGGCAGGACGGGCAGGACGGACGCGACAGGCAGGATAGAAAAAGTCCTGGCCGTCCCGCCCATCCAGCCCATCCCGCCCTCCGGCTTGGTACAATCCCTCCGCCTTGGCTAAGCGGAAGAAACCCTCCAATACATCCCTGTTCGACAATTTGGAAGGCGGCGGCGTCTCCGGAAACGGCGACAGCGCCGTCCCGCTGCACGAAGCCGCGCAGTCGCGCTACCTCAATTACGCGCTGTCGGTCATCACCGCGCGCGCGCTGCCGGATGTCCGCGACGGCCTGAAGCCGGTGCAGCGCCGCATCCTCTACACGATGTGGCAGCAGAACCTGACCGCCGACGCCAAGCACCGCAAGTGCGCGAAAGTCGTCGGGGACGTCATGGGCAGCTATCACCCGCACGGCGACGTCGCGCTCTACGAGACGCTCGTCCGCATGGCGCAGCCGTTCTCGCTGCGCTACACGCTCGTCGACGGCTCGGGCAACTTCGGATCGCTCGACGGCGACAGCGCCGCGGCGATGCGGTACACCGAGTGCCGCCTCGCGCGCATCAGCGACGAGATGCTGACCGAGATCGAGCAGGACACGGTCCCGTTCCGGCCGAGCTACGACGGCACGAAGACCGAGCCCGTCGTGCTCCCCGCGCGCGTCCCGAATCTGCTCGTGAACGGCACGACCGGCATCGCCGTCGGCATGGCGACGAACATCCCGCCGCACAACCTCGGCGAAGTCTGCACGGCGCTCGTGAAGCTGCTCGACAACGAAGACATCGGCAACGCGCAGCTGAACAAGTACATCAAAGGCCCCGACTTCCCCACGGGCGGACAGATACTGAATCCGCCCGAGGAGCTGAAGGCGATTTACCGCACCGGCAGCGGCAGCGTCCGCCTGCGCGGCACGTGGGACATCGGGCCGGAGACGCGTTCGACGAAGACGATCTACGTCGACAGCATTCCGTACACGGTGAACAAGGCGCAGCTCGTCGAGCGGATCGCCGAAGTGGTGATCAGCCGCAAGCTGCCCCAGCTGCTCGACGTCAAGGATCTGTCGACCGAGGACGTCCGCATCGCGCTCGAGATGAAGAGGGACGCCGACGAGAAGATGATCATGGCGTATCTCTTCAAGCACACGCCGCTGCAGATCAACTTCGCCGTCAACCTCACGTGCCTGATCCCGACGGAAAACCCGGAAGTCGGGCGGCCGGAGCGGCTGGACCTCAAACAGATCCTCTGGCACTTCCTCCACTTCCGGCTCGAGGTGGTGACCAAGCGGCTCGAGCACGAGCTCGCCGCGCTCAGGAAACGCATTCACATCCTCGAAGGCTTCGAGACGGTCTTCGACGCGCTCGACGAGATCATCAGGATCATCCGCAAGTCGGACGGCAAGGCCGACGCCGCCGACAAGATCATGAAGCGGTTCAAGCTCGACGCCGAGCAGACCGACGCGATCCTCGAGCTCAAGATCTACCGTCTCGCCAGGCTCGAGATCCTCATCATCCGGCAGGAGCTCGAGGAGAAGCGCAAGCGCGCGCGCCAGATCAACGCGCTGCTCAAGGACGAAGACAGCCGCTGGAAGATGGTCCGGTCGGAGCTCGAGGAGATCAGCCAGAAGTACGGCGACAAGCGCCGCACGATCATCGAGAGCGACGCGGGCGAGGTCGAGTACACGGCGGACGACTTCATCGTCGAAGAAGACAACGTCGTGATCATCTCGCGCGACGGCTGGGTGAAGCGGCAGAAGGAAGTGAAAGACCTGTCGACGAGCCGGCTGCGCGAAGGCGATTCGATTCTCGCCGCGTTCGCGGGCAGCACGCGCGCGACGTGCGCGTTCTTCAGCAACTTCGGCGTCGCCTACACGTGCCGGATCGTCGACGTCCCGGCGTCGACGGGCTACGGCGAGCCGATTCAGAAGCAGTTCAAGCTGAAGGACGGCGAGAAGATCGTCGGCGCCATGAGCCTCGACCCGCGCGCGGTGGGCAACATCACGCCAAAGAAGGAAGGCGATCCGGCCCCCGTGCACGGCGTCGCCGTCAGCAGCGACGGCTTCGCGCTGAGGTTCGGGCTCGAGGGCCTGGTGGAGCCGAGCACCCGCGCCGGGCGCCGGTTTGCCCGCCCCGCGAAAGGTTCGGAGATCGTCGGCGCGGCGCGCTACACTGGAAGCGAAATCCTGATTGCGGCCACTGCCGAGGGCCGCGGGATCCTGTCGAAGGCCGAGGAAGTGAACTATCTGTCCGGCCCCGGCAAGGGCGTGTTGCTCATCAAGCTCGGCAAAGAGGACAAGGTCCTCGGATTCATCGCGTCAACCGGCGATCGTGATCTCCTCACGGTCGAAACGAGCCGCGGCGCCGAGCAGACGCTCAGCACCGCCAAATACGAAATCACTGGACGCGGCGGCAAGGGACGCGAGCTGCTGCAGCGCGGACAGTTCACACGTGTGCTGTGGCCCACGCCGGACGCTCCGGCCCCACTCACGAGCTAGGAAGCATCGTTGTCTCAGGAACGCCTCAACATCGCAGTATTCATCGACTTCGACAACATCGAAATCGGCGTCAAAAACACCCTCCGTCAGTCGTTCGACGTGGGCACCGTCCTCGAAGCCATCAAGGAGCGCGGCGAGATCGTCAGCAAGATCGCGTACGCCGACTGGACGCGCGCCGGCGACTACAGCCGCAACCTGACGCAGCACGCCGTGCGCCTCGTGCAGCGCAACCTGACGCCGGGCGGCGACAAGAACGGCGCGGACATCAACATGGCGCTCGACGCGCTCGAGATGGCGTTCACGCACGAGCACATCAACGCCTTCGTCATCGTCGGCGGCGACAGCGACTTCCTGTCGCTCGTCGAGAAGCTGAAGACGTACGACAAGAAGGTCTTCGTCGTCGGCGGGCGCGCGTTCACGAGCGTCATCCTGCAGAAGAACTGCCACGAGTTCATCGCGTACGAGAACCTGCACGGCGTCCGGCGCGCGGCGCAGCGCGACTCACGAAGCTCCGCGCCGCCGCCCGCGTCGCTGCAGGCGCAGCCGATCTCGCAGGCCTTCTCCACCGTCAAGCGCGCGCTCAAGGTGCTCGCCGAGCGCGAAGTCTCGCCGCAGACCGGGCTGCTCAAGAGCACGCTGCTGCAGCTCGACTCCACGTTCTCCGAACGCAATTACGGATCGTCCTCGTTCCTCGACTTCACCGAGAAGCTGCAGCAGGCGGGCCTCGTGACGCTGAAGACGTCGGGCCGCAGCGTGATGGTGGAGCTGAATCCGGGTTTCGTCGAGCCCGAGACGCCGCCTGCCGAGACCGACCTGAAAGCCGGTGCAACTGATGTCGACGTCGCGCAGGCCTTCAGGCCCGCCGACACCAGGCCCGCCGACACCAGGCCGCCTGCCGAAGCGACGGCGTCGCAGTCGGAAGGCGTCTCGCACGTCGGGGAGATCCTGCGCAACGCGCAGAACGCGCGCTGGCCGATGTACATCCGCAACGTGAAGCAGATCATCCGCGCCGCGGACCAGCAGTTCGACGAGCGCCGCTACGGATTCGGCGGGCTGATGGATCTGCTGCGCGCCGTCCAGAAAGACGGCTTCATCCGCATGGAACGCGACCGCCGCGGCGGACTGCGCGTGTTCCCCGGCCAGGCGCTCCAGCGCCAGTCGGCTCAGGCGCTGCCGCAGCCCGATGTCGCGGACGACATGCAGGACAACGCGCCGCTCATCCCGATCGAACCGGATCACGACATGGAAGCCGAGGCGCAGCCCGCCGTGGATCCGACGGCGGAGCTTCTCGGCGTCGGTCGCGGCAAAGCCAAGCGCGCGCGCGCGAAGGCCGCGCCGGAGGGCGGCGGAAAGAAAAAGCGGGCGTCATCGGCGAAACGTCCGTCGCGCTCCAGGAAGGCCGCATCGGCCGACGACGACAGCATCGGCAACCAGTAAACGATGGCCAATAACTACACCGCCAAAGACATCACGGTCCTCGAGGGACTCGACCCGGTCCGCAAGCGGCCGGGCATGTACATCGGCGGTGTCGGCTCGACCGGCCTTCATCACCTCGTCTGGGAAATCGTCGACAACGCCGTCGACGAGGCGATGAACGGCTATGCGAACAACATCTGGGTGACGCTGCACGCCGACGGCTCGTCGATCACCGTCGAAGACGACGGCCGCGGCGCGCCGGTCGACAAGCATCCGACGACGAAGAAGAGCGCGCTCGAGACAATCTTCACCGTCCTGCACGCGGGCGGAAAGTTCGAGCAGGGCAACTACAAGACGGCCGGCGGTCTCCACGGCGTCGGCGCCAGCGTCGTCAACGCGCTGAGCAAGGAGCTGGTCGCGACGGTCAAACGCGACGGCTCGACCTGGGAGATGCGGTTCAAGCAGGGCAAGCCGGTGTCGGGCCTCAAGAAGGCCGGGCCGGCGCGCGGCACGGGCACGAAGGTGTACTTCAAACCCGACTCCGCCATCTTCCCGAAGATCGAGTTCGATCCGGCGATCATCGCCGAACGTCTCGAGGTCGCGAGCTACCTGCACAAGGGCGTGAAGGTCGTCTTCGAGGACGAAACGAACAAGACCAGGACGACATTCGAGCATGACGAAGGACTCATCGACTATCTGAAGAAGATCGTCGCCGAGCGCAACTCGAAACCGGTCCACGAGATCGCGTTCGCCTTCACCAAGGAAGACAGTCCGCGGCTCGATCTGGTGCTGCAGTGGACCGAGGCCACCGACGAACACCTGCGATCGTACGTGAACGGCATCCCTACGGGATCGGGCGGCACGCACGAAAACGGTTTGAAGGCCGGCATCGGCAAGGCGATCCGCAATTACATGGAGACGCACAACCTCGCGCCGAAAGGCGTGACGCTCGTCGCGGAAGACATCCGCGAAGGGATGGTCGGCGTCCTCAGCGTCTTCATCCAGGAGCCGCAGTTCCAGGGCCAGACCAAGGACCGCCTCAACAATCCCGAGCTGACGTCGCAGGTCGACAGCGCCGTCCGTCCGGCGCTCGAGCACTGGCTCAATCACAACGTCAGCACCGCCAACGCCATCGTCGGGCGCATCATCCTCGCGGCGCGCGCGCGCGAGGCCAGCCGCGCGGCGCAGGCGGAGGTCTCGCGCAAGAGCGCGACGTCGAACCGCCTGAACCTTCCCGGCAAGCTCAGCGACTGCACGAATGCCGACGCGGACGCCAGCGAGATCTTCATCGTCGAGGGCGACTCGGCCGGCGGTTCGGCGAAGCAGGGACGCGACCGCACGAAGCAGGCGATTCTTCCGCTGCGAGGCAAGGTGCTCAACACCGAGAGCGCGTCGCTCGCAAAGGTCCTCGAGAACAAGGAACTGGCGGATCTCGTGACGGCGCTCGGCTGCGGCCTCGGCAAGAACTTCGAGCTGCCGCGCCTGCGCTACGGCAAGATCATCATCCTCGCCGACGCCGATTCCGACGGCAACCACATCGCGACGCTGCTGCTGACGTTCATCTACCGTCACCTGCCGCAGCTGATTCAGAACGGCAAGGTGTACCTCGCGCAGCCGCCGCTCTACCGCATCGACATCGGCAAGGAAACGCACTGGGCGCTCGACGATGCGCAGCGCGATTCGATCCTCAAGGCGAACACGAAGAACGGCCGCGGAAACCCGGAGATTACCCGCTTCAAGGGCCTCGGCGAGATGATGCCGAAGGTCCTCTGGGAAACGACGCTGAATCCGAAGACCCGGCGTCTGCTGCGCGTGGAGGTGACCGATCAGATCGTCACCGACCGCGTGATCAACGAACTGATGGGCAAGGACGCGTCGGCGAGGTTCCGTTTCATCATGGAGCGCGCCGACCAGGCCGAGGAGCTCGACGTCTAGAGCTCAGGGCTGAAGGCTGAGGGCGCTCTGCCGCTGACCATCGCCATCAATCCGTACAAGGCGGCCGCATTCGGCGCGGCCGTGATCTGCGCGCTGCTCCTCCTGCAGTTCGCGCATCGACGCAAACCCTTCATCCTCGTCTGGTCCGCCGGCTGGCTCACGCTCGTGCCGATGAGCCTCATGCTGGCGCAGTCGTACTCGCCGCCCATCGTCCAGAACCTCGCCATCGGCGCGTCGCAGCTGCTCCGCATTGCCACGGGCCTGCTGTTCTTCTGGAGCGCGGACCTGTACCGGCAGACGCGCTACATCAAGATGATTCCGTGGCGCTGGGCGGCGGGCGTCGCCGCCTGGTTCCTGCTCGCGCCGATGCTCTTCGGCCCCGTGGTCGTGAACATGCCGGGGTATCTCCTGTCGTCGGCGTTCGGCGCGGCTGCCGGCACGATGTACGGCGCCGTCCTGCTCGAACGGCATCTGATCGGCGCGGGCCTCGTGTCGTTCGTGCTGTACGGCATCGCGATATCGAATCTCGCGGCCGGCGTCGCCCCGGCGCTGAGCGCCAACGGCGGCTTCCAGATCTTCGTGCTCAACGCGGTGCTGTCCGTGTTCGGCGCGCTCGGCATCCATCTGCTCGTGTTCGAAGACATGACGTACGAGCTTCGCGTGACGAACCGGCGCCTCGAAACCGCCCAGCAGGAGCTCATGCAGGCGGCGATCACCGACCCGCTGACCGGCTGCCACAACCGGCGATTCCTCGAGCAGGTCGCCGACCGCGAGCTGCAGCGGCACGAGCGCTTCAAGCTGCCGCTGTCGCTGCTGTTCATCGACATCAACCGCTTCAAGGCGATCAACGACTCGCTCGGACACGAGGCCGGCGACCATGTGCTCGTCTACGTCGCGCGGTTTCTCCGCCGGCACATTCGCGAGGCCGACTACGTGTTCCGCTGGGGCGGCGACGAGTTCCTGGTGCTCATCACCTGCGCCGGCGACGAGGCCGCGAAGAAAGCGGCGCAGCTGAAGGCCGCCTTCGACGCCTCACCCGAAGCGATCGATCTTCCTCCCGGCATCGGACTGAGCGTCGGCTGCAGCGAGGTGCCGGAGGGCACGACGGACCTGATGCCGCTCGTGCGTGAGGCGGACGAGCGCATGTATGAAGACAAAGGCAAGCGATAGGATGATTGCGATTCTCGTGACGGGCGGAACGTTCGACAAGCAGTACAACGAGCTCGCCGGCACGCTGGCGTTCAAAGAAACGCATGTGCCGGAGATGCTTCGGCTCGGCCGCAGCAGGGTCGACGTCTCGGTCCGGCAGCTGATGATGATCGACAGCCTCGACATGACCGACGCGGATCGCGACGCGATCGCCGGCGCGTGCCTCACCTGCGACGCGTCGACGATCGTCGTCACGCACGGCACCGACACGATGGTGGAAACGGCGAGAGCCCTCGCGGCGCGCGCCATCGACAAGACGATCGTCCTGACGGGCGCGATGGTGCCCTACGCCTTCGGCAGCTCGGACGGATTGTTCAATCTTGGAAGCGCGCTGTCGTTCGCGCAGACGCTGCCGGCGGGCGTCTACATCGCGATGAACGGCCGCGCGTTCAACTGGAACAACGTGCGCAAGAACCGCGAGAGCGGAATCTTTGAACCGGTGACCCTGAACGCTGAACCCTGAACCCTGAACTACAGCGTGGCCTGTACGACAGTTCTGGCGCTGCGGTGGGTGCCGAGCACTTCCGGATGCAGCTTCTTGCTCAGGTAGACTTTTGATTCCGCGTTGTCGCTCGCGTTGCGCTCGTACTTCACGACCTCGAACCGCAGGTGATCGAGCGTGCCGCGCATCTCGTAGAACTTGTTCTTCGTCTTGACGACGATCTCGTCGAATCCCTGTTCGATGGCCCAGGCTTCCTGCTGCTCCGTCAGCGCGCGGAAGTGGCCCTGTCCGCGCCAGTCGCGGCGCGTGCCGCCGATCCACGTGTAGAGGACCTTGCGGCCGTCGAAGTTCACGTGCTCGCGAAGCCGGTGCACCAGATCGATCAGCTTCGGCTCGACTTCCGGAAGACGGATCTCGTGCCCCACCTTGTACGAAACGGGGACGACGGTGCCCGGATCGTCGGGCAGTGACGCGCTCGCGATGAGAATGGAGTGCCGGCGATTCGACAGCCGGTCGACGATCTCCGACGCGGTCTTCTTGCGCGGAAATTCGCCGAAGAACTCCTCGATGTACTGGATCTCGAGCGCGCCCTGCTCCAGCTCGTAGTTGGTGATCAGGTACTCCAACGCTGGGTCCTCAGCCCCGTCCCTTTTGCTCTATTTTGGCCCATGTGTCGCGCAGCGACACGATCCGGTTGAAGACCGGCGCGCCGGGCGTGGTGTCCGGATCCACGCAGAAGTAGCCGAGACGCTCGAATTGAACGCGCGCCCCCGCCGGAGCGGCGGCCAGACTCGGTTCGATCCGGCATCCCTCCAGCACTTCGAGCGAGTTCGGATTCAGATAATCGACGAACGTCTTCCCCGCTTCCTCGGCTTCCGGATCCTCGACCGAGAACAGCCGGTCGTAGAGCCGGACTTCGGCCGTGCCCGCGTGCGCGGCGGACACCCAGTGCAGCGTGGCTTTGACGCGGCGTCCGTCGGGCGCATCCCCGCCGCGCGTCGCCGGATCGTACGTACAGCGGAGTTCGACGATCTCCCCGGCGGCGTCCTTCACGACTTCCTGGCACGTGATGAAGTAGGCGCAGCGCAGCCGGACTTCCCGTCCCGGCGACAGGCGGAAGAACTTCTTCGGCGGGTTCTCGCGGAAGTCGTCCTGCTCGATGTACAGCACGCGTGAGAACGGCACCTTTCGCGTGCCGGCGGACTGATCTTCGGGGTTGTTGATGACGTCGACCTCTTCGACCTGTCCCTCGGGATAGTTCGTCAGCACCACTTTGAGCGGACGCAGGACGGCCATCACGCGCGGCGCGCGGCGGTTCAGATCCTCGCGGATGCAGAACTCGAGCTGCGCGACATCGATGACGTTCTCTTTCTTGGCGATGCCGATGCGCTGGCAGAAGTCGCGGATCGACTCCGGCGTGTAGCCGCGCCGCCTCAGGCCGGTGATCGTCGGCATCCGCGGATCGTCCCAGCCGGCCACGAGCTTCTGCTGCACGAGCTGCAGCAGCTTGCGCTTGCTCATCACGGTGTAATTCAGATTGAGCCGCGCGAACTCGATCTGCTGCGGCCGCGCGCCGCCGAGCAGGCTCCCGCTCAGCGCGTCGACGAGCCAGTCGTACAGCGGCCGGTGATCCTCGAACTCCAGCGTGCAGAGCGAGTGCGTGATCCGCTCGATCGCGTCCGACAGCGGATGCGCGAAGTCGTACATCGGATAGATGCACCAGGCATCGCCCGTCCGGTGATGCGGGGCGTGGCGGATGCGATAGAGCGTCGGGTCGCGCATGTTGAAGTTCGGCGACGCCATGTCGATCTTCGCGCGCAGCACGTGCGCCCCGTCGCCGAACTCGCCCGCCCTCATCCGCGAGAAGAGATCGAGGTTCTCTTCGGCCGATCGATCGCGATACGGACTGTTCGTGCCGGGCTCGGTCAGCGTGCCGCGGTATTTCCGGATCTCGTCCGCGTTCAGGCTGTCGACGTACGCCTTCCCGCGGCGAATCAGCTCGACGGCACAGTCGTACAGGCGCTCGAAATAGTCCGACGCGAAGTGCATCGCGTCCCACCTGAATCCGAGCCACGCGACGTCTTCCTTGATCGCGTCGACGTATTCGACGTCTTCCTTCGCCGGGTTCGTGTCGTCGAACCTGAGGTTGCAGGTGCCGCCGTTTTCTTCAGCGATGCCGAAATTGAGGCAGATCGACTTGGCGTGGCCGATGTGCAGGTAGCCGTTCGGCTCCGGCGGAAACCGCGTGGCCACACGGCCGCCGTGCTTCCCCGCCTGCCGATCCTCGGCCACGATCGTGCGGATGAAGTCGACGGGGACCGAGGGCGCGGCCGGAGAATCCTGCTCTGTAGGCTCGGAGGTCATGGAACGAACCCATACATTCTATAAGATGCAGGGTCGCCCTTCCGGCCGCCGCCGCCGTGCCTAGTAGTTGAGCCAGTACGACAGCTTCACGAGGAACACGTTCTGCGGCGGCACGCCGAAGATGCCGCGGACGTCGCGGCCGAAGTCGAAGCCGCCCGGCACGTCGACATTCGCTCTCGCCTGCTGCCAGACGACGAACAGGGCCGA
>DATNBT010000446.1:0-2678 GCA_035571855.1 Vicinamibacterales bacterium | reverse complement strand
TTGTCCTCGCGGACGTGGACGAGCCGGACGATGCCCCATCCCTGGAGCTCTTTGAGGCTGGTGCTGACATTCGAGCGCGCGACACCCAGGACCTCGACGATGTCGTCGGCGTTCAGCGGCCGGGGAGAGATGTAGAGAAGCGCGTGGATCTGGGCGACGGTCCGGTTGATGCCCCACCGGGTGCCCATCTCGCCCCAATGACGGATGAATTTGTCTTCAACGGGCGAGAGTTTCTTTGATTCAGTCATTTCTGTATAAACAGAAATTACTGAAACTACGGACCATCTGTCAAGTGCACAGAATGGCAGGCCCGAATCCTGCCATCCTGCCCCTCTGCAATCCTGCCGTCGCCGCTACGCCAGCGCGCCTTTGTACAGCGCGAGCAGTTCGGTCCACGCGCGCTCGGCCTCCGGCTTGTCGTAGATCGGCTGGCCGTTGGCCAGCGGCATGTCCGAGATGCACCAGCCGTGATCGGCCGGATACACCTCGATCTTCGCCGCGCCGTCGAACGCCTGCTTCAGCTTGTCCTTCGCATCCGGCTGCCGCGCATCGTCGTTCTTCGCGATGCCGATGTACAGCTTCGCGTGCATCTTCGAGGCGAGCAGATGCGGGCTGCTCGGCTGATCCGTGACGAGGCCGCCGCCATGGAACGAGCCGACGGCGCCGACGCGATCGGGAACGGCCGCCGCGGTGCGCATCACGAGCGGGCCGCCCATGCAGTAGCCCTGCGTGCCGACCTTCTTCGACTTGTTCACTTCCTTCTGCTGGTCGAGCCACGCGACGAACGCCTTCGCGTCGGTCTCCGCCGCGCCCGCGGCGTTGATCGATCCCATCAGCGGCGTCAGCTTCGCGCGGTCTTCCTGGTTCTGGAAGCTGAACGTCGATGTGTTGAACGCCGGATCCTTCGAGACGCGGTAGTACGGATTCGGCACGAGCACCGTGTAGCCTTGCGCCGCGAGGCGGCGTCCCATCTGACGCATCACAGGACGCAGGCCGAACGCGTCCGACCAGATGATCACCGCCGCGTGCGATCCGGTGGTCGGATGGATGTACGCCGCGTTGCACGTGCCGTCGGCGGTCTTGATCTCGACGTCCTTCTCGGTCACCGGCATATCGGCGGCCGAGGCCGCGCCGGCCGCCGCGACGATGCCGGCGGCAATGCCCATTGCCACGAAATCGCGACGCGACAGTTCATTCAGCGCTTCTTCGTCTTTCTTCGTTTCATCGCTCATGACGATCCTCCGCGGCCCTGAAAGGGCCGCCCTACTTGCGAACCAGCCGCAGAATTTTTCCGCCCATGCCGTCGGTCAACACGTACAGCGCGTCGTCGGGTCCCTGCGCGACGCCGCGGATGCGCGCGTTGAGATCCCCGAGCAGCCGTTCTTCGGCGATCACGCGCCGGCCGTTCAGCACGAGACGGACGAGATCCCGGCCGGCCAGCGCCGAGACGAAGAGATCGCCGTCCCAGGCCGGAAACATCCGGCCGCTGTAGAACGCGATGCCGGCGGGTGCGATGTCCGGCGTCCAGAAGTACACCGGCTGTTCCATGCCGGCCTGCGCGGTCTTGTCGTGGTTGATCGGCTTGCCCGTGTAGTCGTGGCCGTAGCCGATGATCGGAAAGCCGTAGTTCTTCCCCTTCTCGATCGCGTTGATCTCGTCGCCGCCGCGCGGACCGTGCTCGCTCGTCCAGAGCGTCCCGGTCTTCGGCTGGATCGCGACGCCCTGATCGTCTCGGATCCCGAGCGCGAAGATCTCAGGACGCGCGCCCGCCTTCCCGACAAAGGGATTGTCCTTCGGGATCGATCCGTCGGTGTTGATGCGCAGGACCTTGCCCATCAGGCTGTCGAGCTGCTGCGGCTGCGGCCAGTCTTCGGAATGAATGCCGACGCCGGCGGGGATCGACGAGGTGACGAGCAGCGTGCCGTCGTTGGCCTGGATCACGCGGCCGCCGATGCCTTCGGCATCCAGCAGTTCCCTGACGCTTTCGAGCTTCCGATCGTCGGCCGAGAGCTTCGCGCTCGCGACACGCAGCGTTCCCGCGAGACGCGGAAGCTTGCTGCGATCCGATCCCTGCGGCAGCGCGGTGTACGTCAGGTACACCGTGCGGTTGGACGCGAAGTTCCTGTCGGGTTGAACGTCGAACAGCCCCTGCGGTCCGTTGCCGCCGATCTCCGGCAGTCCGCCGAGCGGCTCGGACACCTTGCCGTCCTTGCCGACGATCTTGATCCGTCCTCCGCCGGCGCGCTCGCCGACGACGATGCGGCCGTCGGGAAGGAAGTGCAGCGAGAACGCGCCGTTCAGCCCCTCGGCGAACGACTGCACGTCGAACGCCGCGGTCTTCTGCGGCGCCGGCGCGCGCGTCTGCCCGAGCCACTGCGGCAACGGCTGATACCCGTCGAACGCGGTGCTCTCATCGGCCGGCTGTCCTCCACGCCCCTGTGCCGGCGGACGCGGCACAGGCTTCGACTGCGCGGTGATGACGACCGACGCGAGCACGATGGACGCCGACGCAACGAGAACCTTGCGCATATGAGCCCTCAGCCTTCAGCCCTTAGCCCTTTTTGAGTCGCAGAATCTTTCCGCCAGGTCCGTCCGTCAGCACGTACAGCGCGCCGTCGGGCCCCTGGTTCACCGCGCGAATGCGCGTGTTCATGTCGCCGAGCAGACGTTCTTCAGCG
>DATNBT010000445.1:0-3138 GCA_035571855.1 Vicinamibacterales bacterium | reverse complement strand
GCGCGAACCGCGGCATCTTCGCCATCAACGAACTGCCGGACCTCGCCGGAAAAATCCAGGTCGGCCTGTTCAACATCCTGCAGGAAGGGGACGTCCAGATTAAGGGCTACCCGATCCGGCTGAAGCTCGACGTCATGCTCGTGTTCACGGCGAACCCGGAAGACTACACCGCGCGCGGCAAGATCATCACGCCGCTGAAGGACCGCATCGGCTCGGAGATCCGCACGCACTATCCGGCGACGCGGCACAACGCGCTGGCGATCACGAAACAGGAAGCGTGGACGGACCGCACGACCGCCGGCGGGCTGAAAATCGAGATTCCCGATTTCGTCCGCGAAGTCGTCGAGGAAGTCGCGTTCCAGGCGCGCGCCGATCGCAAGATCGACAAGCGGTCCGGCGTGAGCCAGCGCCTGCCGATTACGACGCTCGAGCTCGTCGTCTCGAATGCCGAGCGCCGGGCGCTCGCGAACAACGAGTCCATCGTCGTGCCCCGCGTGACCGACGTCTATGCCGCCCTGCCGTCGATCACCGGCAAGTTCGAGCTGGAATACGAAGGCGAGCTGAAAGGCGCCGAGACGGTCGCGCGCGACCTGATCCGATCGGCGGTCGGCAACGTGTTCAGCGGCATGTTCGACGGCCAGGACTCGCGCACGGTCGTCGAGTGGTTCGACCTCGGCGGCACGCTGCCCTTGAGCGACACCACCGCGGCGGCCGACGTCGTCTCGCAGACGAGCGGCGTCCAGGGCCTGCGCGACCTCGCGGGTCATCTCGGCCTGAAATCGAACTCCGCGGCGCCGCTGGTGGCGTCGGCGGTCGACTTCGTCCTCGAAGGCCTGCACGCGCAGCGGAAAATCGGCCGCAGCGACGATCGCGGCTACTCGGCGGCCGAGCCGCAGCAGCGCCGCGGCCCGCGCCGCGAGGAAACGGTGATGGAAGACCCGTTTCAGATCCCGGGCAGCAAGAAGAAGTACTACAACTGAACGCTGAACGCTGAACATTGAACCCTGAACCGTGAAGTACCGCTATACCAAGTTCATCGGCGATCCCCTCGACGACATCGATCTCGAGGATCTCGTGTCGAAGCTGTCCGATCTGCTGCTGTCGAGCGGCTTCGGCAGCCCGCACGACTTCGATCAGTCCGAGCACACGATGCAGGCGCTGCACGACGCGATCCTCGACGCGCTGTTCAACGGCGGCGTGCTGCCGGAGGAGACGATCGAGCAGCTCCTCGGCGAGCCCGCCGACGGCGATCAGGAGGAGATGCGTTCGAAGCTCGAGGAGCTGATCCAGCAGATCATCGAGAAGATGGGCGAGCAGGGCTACATCTCGATGCCGCCCGATCTCGACGCCGAGCGCGAACGCCGTCAGGGCCGCGGCGGCGGCATGGGTCAGGATCAGAGCCAGGTCACGTTCGAAGTCACCGACAAGACGCTGGACTTCCTCGGCTACCGTGCGCTGCGCGATCTCCTCGGCTCGCTCGGCAAGAGCAGCCAGGGCCGCCACGACACGCGCGAGCAGGCGACGGGCGTGGAGACGATGAGCGCGCCCAAGCCGTACGAGTTCGGCGACACGCTCAACCTCGATGCGGCGGCGACGCTCCTGCGGGCGGTGCAGCGTCAGCACGAAGCCGGAGAGAGCACCTCACGCATCAACGTCACGCACGAGGACCTGATGGTGCAGCAGGGCGAGTATCAGAGCTCCTGCGCCACGGTGCTGATGCTCGACTGCAGCCACAGCATGATCCTCTACGGCGAGGATCGCTTCACGCCGGCCAAGCGCGTCGCGCTCGCGCTGGCGCAGCTGATCAAGAACCAGTACCCGGGCGACGCGTTGAAGGTGGTGCTGTTCCACGACTCCGCCGAGGAGATTCCGCTGGCGGAGCTCGGCCGCGTGCGCGTCGGGCCGTACTACACGAACACGCGCGAGGGCCTCAGGCTTGCGCGCCGCATCCTGGACCGCGAACGCAAGGACATGCGGCAGATCATCATGATCACCGACGGCAAGCCGTCGGCGCTCACGCAGCCCGACGGCCGGATCTACAAGAACGCCTTCGGCCTCGATCCCTTCGTCGTCTCCGAGACGATGGCGGAAGTCGCGGCGTGCCGCAAGAGCAACATCATGATCAACACGTTCATGCTGGCGCGCGACTACGACCTCGTGGCGTTCGTCCGCCGTGTGGCGGAGATCTGCAAGGGCAAGGCGTACTTCACGACCCCGTACACCCTGGGCCAATACGTGTTGATGGACTACATGGACAAGAAGACGAAGACCATACACTAGGTTCAGGGTTCAGAGTTCAGCGTTCAATGTCGTCCGAACTTCTTCCGCTCTTCCCGCTGCCCAACGTCGTCCTCTTTCCCAATGTCTTTCTGCCGCTGCACATCTTCGAGCCGCGGTATCGCGAGATGGTCGCCGACGCGCTCAAGAGCGATCGGATGATCGGGATGGTGCTGCTGCGGCCCGGATGGCAGCAGGACTACGAAGGGCGGCCGCCGGTCTACCCCGTCGGATGCAGCGGCCTCATCACGCACGTCGATCAGCTGAACGACGGCCGCTACAACATCGTCCTGCGCGGCGTCGAACGGTTCCGCGTTCTCGAGGAAGACGACGCGCTCAGCTACCGGCGCGCGCGCGTCGAGCAGCTGACCGAAGCCGCGTGCCGCGCCGAAGACAAGATCGCCATCCGCAACCAGCGCGCGAAGCTGGACGCGCTGCTCCAGCCGATCATGGAGCGATCGCTCGCCGACATCTCGGGCGAGAGCCGCATCCCGTCCGCGATGCCCGATGAAGATCTGATCAACGCGCTGGCGCAGTATCTCGCGCTCGATCCGCTGGAGAAGCAGGCGCTGCTCGAGCAGCGGAGCCTCCGCGCGCGCGCGGAGGCCCTCGTCGAGCTCCTCGAGATGAAGATCCTGATGGCGAAGACGCCCGGCGGCTCGGGCGTCTCGCATTAGCAGCCCGACAGCGGGCCTGCACGGCCCGCTACTTCCTGGTCAGCTCCTGATAGACGACCTGCGTGAAGCTCGCGAACTGCGGGCCCCGTCCGCCGCGTCCCGCGCCCCGGCCGGCGCCGCCGCCCGCGCGCCCGGCCGGCGCCGGCGTGTCGACAGCCGCCTGGATGTCGGTCAGCGACTTGCC
>DATNBT010000444.1:0-6007 GCA_035571855.1 Vicinamibacterales bacterium | reverse complement strand
TCCAGCCGTCCTGCAGCGCGGTGAAGACCAGGCCGCCGGCGGTGTCGGTCGCGCCCGAGCGGATCTCGATGTCGGTGATGGCCTTGCCGAGCACCTTGTGGTTGATCGCGTCGAAGGCCGTCAGCGCGCCGTAGTAGAGGTCGCTCGTGTACTTGCGCGGCTGGCTCGCCTTGTTGTCGACGCCGCCGTTCGGCGACAGCGACGCGACGGCCGCGCCGTTCTGCGAGAAGCAGCCTTCGGTGCCGACGCCGTACGCGATGCCCTTGATCGGGTTGTAGGCGAGCGGCTGGTGCGCGACGCCGCCGTGCCATGTCGGGCACGTGCGCTTCATGCCGTCGCCGCGCAGCGCGCGCGCTTCCTCGTTGTACTTCTGCACGTCGAACGCGGGGCTGTACTCGACCGGCTTGCCCGTCTTCTGATCGATGCCCTTCGTCCAGTTCAGATCGTTCACGTACTTCTCGGCGTTGATGAACTTGCCGTTCGTGCGGTCGAGCGTGTAGTAGAAGCCGTTGCGCGCGAAGTGGCCGACGACTTTGCGCGTCTGCCCGCCCTGCTTGATGTCGTACAGCATGTGGACGCCGATCTCGTCGAAGTCCCACGAGTCGTTCGGCGTGTACTGGAAGTACCAGGCGAGCTTGCCGGTCTCGACGTCGAGCGCGATGACCGAGTTCGTGTAGAGGTTGTCGCCCGGGCGGAACTGCGGGTCGTAGATCGGGAACGGGTTCCCGGTGCCGACGATATAGAGATGTGTGGCCGGATCGAAGGATCCCGTCTGCCAGATGCCGCCGCCGCCCGTCTTCCACGCGTTGTGGTCGTCCTTCCACGTCTCGCTGCCGGGATCGCCCGGCTTCGGCACGGTGTAGAAGCGCCAGAGTTCCCTGCCGTCCTTCACGTCGAGCGCGGCGACCCAGCCGCGCGTGCCGCCGTCTCCGGCGCCGTTCTGAATGATCACCTTGCCGTCGGCGACGAGCGGCGCCGTCAGGAATTTCTCCTGCCCGCCGAACTCGTTCTTGGCGGCGATCTTCTTGTCCCACACGATCTCGCCGTTCTCGCGGTTGATCGCGATCACGCGGCCGTCGGGCAGGTTGTCGACGATCTTGTCTTCCCAGAGCGCGATACCGCGCGTGCGCGGCGCGTTGCCTTCGTGCTTCACGCCGGGGTCGCAGACCCAGAGGAACTTCGCGTAGTTCGGGCTGCGCGCGTCGATCTTGTAGACCGTGCCCCAGCCGTCGACCGTGTACATCGAGCCGTTGTCGACGAGCGGGTTGACCTCGTTCTCCGGGCCGTTCTGCCCCACGTCCTGCATGCCGCCGAGCGCGAGCGCCCACACCATGTGGAGGTTCTTCACGGTGTCGCGGTTGATCTGCGTCAGCTTCGAATACCGCTGCGAGCCGTAGTCGCCGTTCATGAGCAGCCAGTTCTGCGGCTCGTTCTGGGCGTTGACGAGGCGATCGCGGTTGACGGTGAGCGTGTAGTCGGCGGCAAAGAGCACCGCGCCCGCAAGCGCTGCGCCCGCGAGGGCAAGAAACGTCTTCTTCATAGGAGCGGAATAATACGCCTAAAAGCGGGTGATCGGGACTTTCCTGGCGCAGAGCGGGCACGCAGCGGCTTTGTAGTTTTCCGGCGCCCTGTACTCCGCCAGCGCGAAGTTCGGGACGCCGATCTCCGCCGTCGACTCCAAGCGGTCGTAAATCTCCATCGTCCCGATCACGGTGCCGCCGGCTTCCTTCACCAGCTGCGCGCACGTTGCCAGCGTCTGACCCGTGTTGCGGACGTCGTCGGCGAGCAGCACGCGCTTCCCCTTGATCTGCTGCACGTAGTACGGACGGATCGAAAAGCCGTCCTTGTCGATGTGGACGGGAGCGAACGACGACGCCGGGTGCGTGAGCGCGCGGCGGCTGTCGAGCAGGCCGGCGATCGTGTGGGCGAGCAGCGCGCCGCCGGTCGCCGGACCGACGACGATCTCGGCCGACTGCAGCAGATCGGTCGGCAGCAGGTCGAGCAGGTCCTGCGCGAAGCGCCAGATCGTCGACGGATGACGGAAGAGCGCGTGCGGGTTGATGTAGCAGCGCCCGTGGTAGCCGTTGCCGTAGTCGAAGTGTCCGTCGAGCAGCAGCACCTCGAGGTGCTGCAGTTCGCGCAATGCCTTCTCTCTGTTCTCGGCGCGTTTATCCACGACGACCTCTGAATTGTGGCATCTGGTCATCTGGTCGTTGTGGCATTTGATTGACCAGGTGACTAGATGACCAAATGGGCAGATTCATTCACGTAGACGGTCCGTCCGCCGATGATGGTGGCCGCCACGCCGCCGCGCAGCTGCCAGCCGTCGAACGGCGTGTTCTTCGACTTCGACTTCATCTTCGCCGCCTCGACGGTCACCGCCAGGTCCGGCGCGAGGATCGTAATGTCGGCGAGCGCGCCCTCGGCGAGCGCGCCGCCGGCGACGTTGATGATCTTCGCCGGGTTCACCGACAGGAGCTCGACGAGCCGCGGCAGCGACAGCACGCCGCGATGCACGAGACGATCGAAGCACAGCGACACCGCCGTCTCGAGCCCCGTGATCCCGAACGGCGCGTGATCGAACTCCACCTGCTTCTCGTCGGCCGCGTGCGGCGCGTGATCGGTCGCGATGACGTCGATGCTCCCGTCCGCCAGCCCCTCGAGCATCGCGTCGCGGTCCGCCTTTTCGCGCAGCGGCGGGTTCATCTTCGCGTTCGTGTCGTAGGGCACCGGCTGCGCCAGCGTCTCGTCGGTGAGCACGAAGTGATGCGGCGTGACCTCGCAGGTGACGCGCGAGCCGTGTGATTTTCCGAAGCGGACCGCCTCGAGCGTCTGCCGCGCGCTCATGTGCGCGATGTGGACGCGGCCGCCGGTCAGCGACGACAGCGAGATGTCGCGCAGCGCCATGATCGACTCGGCCTCGCCGGGAATGCCGCGCAGGCCGAGCGTGCTCGCCTGGAAGCCTTCGTGCGCGACGCCGTCGCCTTTGAGCGTCTGCTCTTCGCAGTGCTCGATGACCGGCAGGTCGAACATGCTCGCGTACTCGAGCGCGCGCCGCATCAGCAGCGCCGTCGACACCGGCCGCCCGTCGTCGGTAATCGCGACGCAGCCGGCGGCTTTCAGCTCGCCGATGTCCGCGAGCTGCTCGCCTTTCTGTCCGCGCGACACCGCGCCGATCGGATACACGCGCGCGAGGCCGGCTTCCGCGGCTTTCTTGAGAATGTATTCGGTGACGCCGGCGTTGTCGTTCACCGGCGACGTGTTCGGCATGCACGCGACCGCCGTGAACCCGCCCGTCACGGCGGAGAGCGTTCCGGTCGCGACGGTCTCCTTGTGCTCCTGCCCCGGCTCGCGCAAGTGCACGTGGATGTCGATCAGCCCGGGCACGACGACGAACCCTTTCGGGATTTCCACCACCGTCGCGCCGTCGACCGGAAGATCCCTGCCGACGCGCGCGATGCGATCGCCGTCGATGAGCACGTCGAACGCGCCGTCGCGGCCCGACGCCGGATCGACGACACGCCCGCCCTTAAGCAGCCGCTTCATCTTCTACTCCGCCTGCGAGCAGGTACAGCACCGCCATCCGCACGGCGACGCCGTTGGCGACCTGCTCGAGAATCACCGAATACGGTCCGTCGGCGACGTCGGACGCGATCTCGACGCCGCGGTTCATCGGACCGGGATGCATGATGATGACGTCGGGCTTGGCGAGCGTCACCCGCTCCTTCGTCATCCCGAACACGTTGAAGTACTCGCGCAGCGACGGGAAGAACGCGCCCTGCATGCGCTCCTGCTGGATGCGCAGCATCATGATGACGTCGGCGTCCTGCACCGCTTCCTCGACCGAGGTCGTCACCTTCACGCCCAGACACTCGATGCCCGGCGGCACGAGCGTCGGCGGACCGCAGACCCAGAGGTCGGCGCCGAGCTTGGTGAGCAGCAGCGCGTTGCTGCGCAGCACCCGGCTGTGCAGCAGGTCGCCGATGATGGCGACCTTGCGGCCTTCGAACGTCTTCTTGTGTTCGCGGATCGTGAACGCGTCGAGCAGCGCCTGCGTCGGGTGCTCGTGCATGCCGTCGCCGGCGTTGATGATGCGCGACTTGCAGATGCGCGACAGCAGGTGGCAGGCGCCCGAGGACGCGTGGCGCAGGACGATCATGTCCGGCGCCATCGCTTCGATGTTCATCGCCGTGTCGACGAGCGTCTCGCCTTTGAGCACGCTCGACGCCGCGACGGCGACGTTCAGCGTGTCGGCGCTGAGGCGTTTCTCGGCGATTTCAAACGACGTGCGCGTGCGCGTGCTCGGCTCGTAGAAGAGGTTCACCACGGTCTTGCCGCGCAGCGTCGGGACCTTTTTGATCGGGCGCTGCCCGATCTCGCGCATCGCGTCGGCCGTCTCCAGCACCTTGTAGATGTCGTCGGGCGTCAGGTCCGCGATGCCCAGCAGGTCTTTCTTCACAGGACCTCCACTTCGTCCCGCCCGTCGATCTCGGCGAGATGCACCTGCACGTTCTGCGCAGGCGACGTGGGAATGTTCTTGCCGACGTAGTCGGCTTTGATCGGCAGCTCGCGGTGCCCGCGGTCGATGAGGCACACGAGCTGAATCGCGCGCGGCCGTCCGAAGTCGATCAGCGCGTCGAGCGCCGCGCGAATCGTCCGGCCGGTATAGAGGACGTCGTCGACGAGGAGCACGAGCTTGCCGTCGACGGAGAAGTCGATTTCGGTCTTGTGCACGACCGGCTGCGGCCGGTCGCCCGGGGTGTTGCCGCTCAGGTCGTCGCGATAGAGCGTGATGTCGAGCGCGCCGCACGGCACGTCGTGCCCGGAGATCTCCTTCAGCGTCTTCGCGATGCGGCGCGCGAGCGGCACACCGCGCGTGCGGATGCCGACGAGCGCCACGTCTTCGATCTGAGCGTTCCGTTCGAGAATTTCGTGCGCGATACGCGCGAGGGCGCGAGCCATGCGGCTCGCATCGAGGACAGTCGCCACTTTCATCACCTCTTTGCGCCCTCTCTGGGGCGCATTTAAAGAGCGGCAGCGATTATATCAAATGCAGCACGGCAGAATCGCAGGATTGCAGGATCACGGCGCGGGCGGCGGCGGAACCGGCAGAGTTTTCCGCGGAAGCTTCTCGTCGCGGTTGGCCGCCTGCATCACGAACGAGGCGACGATGACGGCGTTGCGCATCATGTCGTTCGGCTGCAGCCGCTCGTAGGTGTCCATGTTCGAGTGGTGCGTGCGCGCGTTGTACTCGACCTCGTCCTGGATGAACTGGAAGCCCGGCAGCCCGACGGCGTCGAACGACAGGTGATCCGTGCCCGTCGTGTTGCGGATCGCCAGCGTCGTCATGCCCATGTTCCTGAACGGCTCCATCCACTGCTGGAAGATCGGCGCGACGGCTTCGTTGCCCTGAAGGTAGACGCCGCGGATCTGTCCCGTGCCGTTGTCGACGTTGAAGTACGTGTCGAACTTCGCGTGGTCCGGCAGCAGCTTCATCGTCGCCGGATCGCCGAAGTGCGCCTTGACGTACTCCTTCGAGCCGAGCAGGCCTTCTTCTTCGCCTTCCCATAGCGCGATGCGGACGCTGCGGCGCAGCTTCACGCCGGTCGCCTTGAGAATGCGCATCGCCTCCAGCATCACCGCCGATCCCGCCGCGTTGTCCGTCGCGCCGGTGCCGGTGTGCCACGAGTCGAAGTGCGCGCCGACCATCACGACCTCGTCGGCCTTGTCCGTGCCCGGAATCTCGCCGACGATGTTGTACGCGTTCAGGTCGTCGTCATGGAAACGGTTGACGATGTCCATCTGCAGCGTCACGGGAATCTTCTTTTCGAGCGTGCGGTAGATGCGGCCGTAGTGCTCGACCTCGAGCGTCACCTGCGGCGCCACCGGCGGCTCTTTCGGATCGCGCGGGCCGCCGCTCTGCACGAACACCGTCCCGTCGTCGCCGCGGCTGAAGTCGAGCACGGCAATCACGCCTTCGTCGATGAAGAACTGCCACTTCTTCTTA
>DATNBT010000443.1:0-4546 GCA_035571855.1 Vicinamibacterales bacterium | reverse complement strand
CCACGATCAGTGGCAGCGCATCCGCCGCGGAGACGTCGACGTCGTCATCGGCACACGGTCCGCGGTGTTCGCCCCGCTCGAAGACGTGGGCCTGATCGTCGTCGACGAGGAGCACGACGGCTCCTACAAGCAGGAGGAGAGCCCGCGCTACAACGGCCGCGACGTCGCCATCGTCCGCGGGCAGCGTGCCGATGCGCTGGTGGTCCTCGGCTCCGCGACGCCGTCGATGGAGACGTACCACAACGCGATGTCCGGGCGTTACGAACGCGTCGTCCTCGAGCGGCGCGTGCTCGATCGGCCGCTGGCCGCCGTCACCGTCGTCGACATGCGGGAAGAGTACGCGGACCGCGGCCCGGACGTGATCCTCAGCCGCGCGCTCGGCGACGCGCTGAGCGCGCGCGTCGAGAGGAAGGAGCAGGCGCTCGTGCTCCTCAATCGCCGCGGCTTTGCGACCGCCGTCTTCTGCCGCCAGTGCGCGGGGACGATGGACTGTCCGAACTGCAGCGTGTCGCTGGTGGTTCACGGCGAAGGACCGTCACGGAGGGCCCGCTGCCACTATTGCAATTTCACAATGCGCGTGCCGGCCGCCTGTCCGAAGTGCGCGGGACCGTACCTCGAGCAGGCGGGGTTCGGCACCGAGCGCGTCGAGGCGGAGGTGAAGCACATGTGTCCAGGCGCGCGTGTCGCCAGGCTCGATCGCGATGCGATTCGCCGCAAGGGCGCGCTGACGTCGCTCCTGCAGAAGTTTCGCTCGGGGGAGATCGACGTGCTCGTCGGCACGCAGATGATTGCGAAGGGCCACGACTTTCCGCGCGTGACGCTGGTCGGTGTCGTCTCCGCGGACGTCGGCCTCGGCCTCGCGGACTTCCGCGCGTCCGAGCGGACGTTCCAGCTGCTGACGCAGGTCGTCGGCCGCGCGGGCCGCGGCGACAGTCCGGGCGAGGCGATCGTGCAGACGATCTACCCGGACCACTACAGCATCCAGCTCGCGCGCCGGCAGGACTACCGCGCGTTCTTCGACAAGGAGATCGAGTTCCGCAAGGCGATGAGATATCCGCCGCTGTGGTCGATGATCAACGTGGTCGTGCGGTCGCGGACGTTCTCGGGCGCGATGGACGACGCGGGCGACCTCGTGCAGCGGCTGCGTGCCGGTGCGGAGCAGGCGGGCATCAGGATTCTCGGCCCGGCGCCCGCGCCGCTCGGCCGCCTGCGCGGCGAATACCGGACGCAGGCGCTGATCAAAGGCGCGAACCGCAGGAAGATGCGTGAGGCCCTGCTCGCCGCGATCGCGTCACGCCCCGATCTCGAACGCCGCGTCGTGGTCGACGTGGATCCGATCAGCGTCCTGTAAACAGCTCTTGAATCGGCGCCGGTGTGAAGCAGAGCGCGAAGATGATCGCCGCGACGATCGCGAGCATCTTTCGCGGCGTATCCAGCGGCACGTCCTCGTCGAGCACCGGAGGATGCCGGACGCCGAACGCGAACAGCATGGCCGTGACGACCACCGTCCAGACGATCCAGCTGGCCGAGAAGTACGACAGCACCATCGCGACGCCGATCATCGAGACGGTGACGTACGTCGATCGCCGGCCGAGCACCGCGTAGGAGATGTGTCCGCCGTCGAGCTGGCCGATCGGGAACAGATTGAGCGCGGTCGCAAGCAGGCCGAACCACGCGGCGAAGCCGATGGGATGGAGCACCAGCGTCTTCGTGTCCGGCAGCGATCCCCAGAAGATCCACGAGACGGCTTTCAGCAGCAGCGGCTCGCCGAGCGACAGGCCGGTCTCGCCGTGGACCGGCGCGACGTGCGACATCGAGATGCCGAGGAACAGCGCCGGCAGCGCGACGACGAACCCCGCGATCGGACCGGCGATGCCGATGTCGAAGAGCCATCGCTTGTACGGAATCGGCTCGCGGATCCGGATGAAGGCGCCGAGCGTGCCGGTCAGCGTGATCGGAACCGGCAGAAAGTAGGGCAGGCTCGCATCGACGTCATAATAGCGACAGGCCACGTAGTGCCCCAGCTCATGACATCCGAGAATCGCGAGAATCGTCACGCTGTACGCCCAGCCGCCGACGAGCGCAGTACTGCCGATCGTGAGGAGGAGGAGCAGCGCGTGCAGCCACCGGCGGTCCTGAAACTTGGGCCGCGGCTGCCAGAAGGAAACGGGATCCACTTACCCGATATTTTGCAGGTCTTTACCCGGTTTGAAGCGAATGGTTCGACCGGGAGGAATACGCACTTCTTTGCCGGTGCGCGGATTGCGCCCGATGCCGCGCTTGCGCGGCTTCACCTGAAAGACGCCGAACCCGCGCAGCTCGATGCGCTCGCCGCGCTGCATGGAGATCCGCATTGCGTCGAACACGGCATCGACGGCCACCTCGGCCTTGACCTTGGTGATGTCGGCAATCTTCGACACTTCGTTGACGATGTCGACCTTGATCATCGGTTAGGGACTCCTGGACGGCGATAAATACACTATCTACCAAGACTTACACTGTCAAGACAAAGCCTAAGTGTCAAATCGTAAAAGCCCATCTGTCGTGCTGGTCGGACGCCCAAATGTGGGCAAATCGACCTTATTTAATCGAATGACCGGCTCCCGCCGGGCGATTGTGAACGCCACGGCGGGCACAACCCGGGATTCCCTGGCTCGCCCGGTCACTTGGGGCGGGGCCGCCTTTCAACTCCTCGACAGCGGCGGTCTGTACGGCGCGAGCGAGGACCCGCTGCATGAGCTTGTCGTAAGGCAGGGCCAGCGCGCGATTGCCGGCGCGGATCTGATCGTCCTGGTGACCGACGGGCGCGAGGGGCTCGTCGGCGGCGATCAGACGATCGCGCGCGAGCTGCGTGAAACGGGCAAGCCGCTGCTGCTTGCGGTGAACAAGACCGACGACAAACGCGCGCGCGACTCGTCGACGGACTTCTACACGCTGGGGATCGATCCGGTCCTCGAGATTTCAGCCGAACACGGGACTGGCGTGGCGGAACTGCTCGACGCGATTGTCGATCGCCTCGGAGAAGTCTCCGGTCCCCAGTCTCCAGTCGCCAGTCAAGAGCCCGAAGAAACGACCGTCGCGATTGTCGGCAGGCCGAACGTCGGCAAGTCGTCGCTCGTCAATCGGCTGCTTCATGAAGAGCGCGTCCTCGTCAGCGACATGCCCGGCACCACGCGCGATGCGATCGACAGCCCGCTGACATGGCATCATCGCCGCTTCCGCATCGTCGACACCGCCGGCATGCGGCGGCCCGGCCGTGTCGCGACGGGCGGGCAGATCGAGTGGGTCAGCGTGGCCGGCGCGAAGAAAGCGATCGGCGACGCGGACGTCGTCGTGCTCGTCGTCGATGCGAGCACCGGCGCGACCGAACAGGACGCGGCGATCGGCGGCGAGGCCGATCGTGCCGGGCGCGGCGTCGTGATCGTCGCGAACAAGTGGGACCTCGTGAAGGACCGCGGGCCGAAGTACTCGCAGGTGTTCGACGAGGAGACGCGGCACCGGATGCGGTTTCTCGACTACGCGCCGATCCTTCACGTGTCGGCGATGACCGGCGAGCGCGCGCCGAAGATCCTCGAGACGATCGACAAGATTGGCGAGGCGCGCCGCCGGAAGATTCCGACGCCGAAGCTGAACAAGTTTCTCGCCGAAGTCACGGCCGCGAACCCGCCGACCAGCCCGGGACGGAAGCACGTGCGGATCATGTACGCCGCACAGGTCGGCGTCGCCCCGCCGAAATTCGTGTTCTTCACCAACGTCGCGACCACCTTCCACTTCTCCTACGAACGCTTCTTAGTCAATCAGTTGCGGTCTTTTTTCGACTTTTTAGGCACGCCGATCCGGGTCGAGGTCCGCCGCCGGGGGAAAAAAGGCGTAAACTGAGCGTGGCCTAAGTTCTGCGCCACTCGCAGAACGCGGGGGACCCGAGCTCCTGGGGCGTACTGGTTCGAGGCAGGCCTGACGGCCTGCATTGCGAGTCGGCGGACACTTCCGAGTCCGAGCCCGTCAGCTAACCTCGTAGGCATTTAACGGAAGCGCCTGTGGAGATCACAACTCCTCGCCCGGGCGGTGACACGCGTGTACGCGTTGTCGTCGCCACCACCGTACTTCTCACGTTCATTTCGTTCTGGCGGGCCGCGGCGATCGTGCTCAACGATCTCGGCTCGAGCGCCTTCTACGTCGGCGGCATCGCCGAGCAGGCGATGGGGAAGGCCGCGCCGTGGTTCATCCTCGGCGTGATGTGCTTCTCGTACACGGTTCGCGCCGTGTACATCGAGAGCTCCGCGATGTTCGTCCGCGGCGGCGTCTATCGCGTCGTGAAGGAGGCGATGGGCGGCACGCTCGCGAAGCTGTCGGTGTCGGCGTTGCTGTTCGATTACGTGCTGACGGGGCCGATCAGCGGCGTCTCGGCGGGCCTCTACATCGCGGGCCTGCTCAACGACGTCCTGCACCGCTACGGCATCACGACGCGCAGCCTGCCGATGGGTGAGACGGCCGCGCTCATCGCCATTCTTATTACCGTCTATTTCTGGTGGCGAAACACGCAGGG
>DATNBT010000442.1:0-5587 GCA_035571855.1 Vicinamibacterales bacterium | reverse complement strand
CCAGTTCAGCCCGCCGTCGGAGAGACCGGGCATTTCCGCCGGGCGCAGGACCGTCTGCATCTCGACGAAGGTCGCTTTCGGCTGCGGATCCGCCCGCTTGATCACCGAGGCGAGCGGGATGCCGATCCACGGGATCACCATCGACCACGCCTCGACGCATCGGAAGCGGTAGACGCGTTCCTCGAGATCAGCGGTCTTGATCAGATCGTCGAGATGGTAGTCGCCGGGCTTGTTGCAGAGACCGTCGATCTTCACGGTCCAGGGTGACGTCTTCAACTGCCCCGCGTATTTCGCGGGATCGGTCTTGCGCGTGCCGAACTCGTAGTAGTTGTTGTAGCCGGTGATCTCCTCGAACTTGTTGACCGGTTCGTCGACCGTCACCATCTTCTTCTTGACGTCGGCGATTGGCGTCTGCGGCGGCGCCGGCGAAAGGTTGTCCGGCGCCGCGGAGACCGACGCGGCGTCGAGCGCGCCGTTGCCGCAGGCCGCCAGGACGCCGCCGGCCGCGGCCCCCATCAGGCCGGCGCCCAGCTGCATGAACTCGCGGCGGCGCAGATACAGGCGTTCGTCGGTAATGTCGGAGGAGGGAAGGTCGGGCCGGTTCCTGATGAGCATAGAACTCCAGTGGCTACATTATGAAACACCCTGCCCAATCACGGTATTCCATGGCCGAGCCGGCCGCCGGGCGCCATGGGCGACAGGCGGCATAATAGCCGGATGTCGCAGGCGTCGATTGACCCCCGCTGGTTCAAGGTCCTGGCCGTGTCGGTTCACGAGTTCCGCACCCCCCTGTCGGTGGTCTCCGGCTATATCCGGATACTGCTCTCGGCGCGGACCGGCGAGCTGACCGACAAGCAGCGGCACATGCTGCAGGAAATCGAGAAGTCCTCCGCCCGCCTGTCGGCGCTCGTGGCCGAGACCAGCGAGCTGTCCATGCTCGAAGAGGGCACCGCCGCGTTCGAGATGCGGAACATCGATCTGCCGGCACTCGTGCGGCAGGCGATCGAAAGCCTGCCGCCGATGATTGACGGACGCAGCGTGGCGGTGGCGCACGATCTCGAGCCGCTGCCCGCGTTCCGGGGCGATCCCTCGCGGCTGTCGAAGGCCGTCGCATCCATCCTCTTCGCGCTGCGCCGCGAGATGACCAGCGACGGGCCCCTCACGGTACGCGGACGGCGCGATGGCAACGGCTACGAGGTCCGGATCGGAGACGGCGAGACGCTCGCCGCGCTCGAGGCGGAGCAGGACGGCGAGCGCGCCGTCTTCGACGAGTGGCGGCACGGCGTGGGTATGAGCGTGCTGATCGCGCGGCGCGTCATCAACCGTCACGGCGGACGGCTGTTCGCGCCGCCCGAGGCACGCAAGACCGGCGCGCGCATCGTCTTCGGCGAAACGCCGCAGGACTCCGCGCCGGTTTCGAATTCGTAAGACGCGCGTTCCGTCGTAACACAGTTCCGGCGAGCTCAGCAGCCGACCTCTACAGCAAAACATTCCAGCATTTTCGCGCTGGCCGCACACGCGTGTGCGGCACCTGCCTTGCGCTAACGGGCGGCGCGCGATCATTCGCGCGTTTCATCACACTTAACCCTTACTTCCTCAGGACTTCCAATGCTGAGTCGTTTCGCCCGACGTGTCTCTACGTGTGTCCTCGCGCTGCTGATCGCGCTGAGCTCGGCCGTTTCGATCTGCGCCGCTGAATCGACCCCGGCCACCAGTAACGGCGACATCGTGCTGTGGGCGAAAAAGGCCACGAACATCAACGGCGCCTGGTCGCTCGTCGAGGACGCGACGGCGGCCGGCGGCGCGCGCATCGCGAATCCCGACGCCGGCGCCTCGAAGCTCGCGACGGCGGCCGCCGCACCGGCAAGCTACTTCGAACTCCCGTTCGTCGCGGAGACGGGACGGCAATATCGCCTGTGGATCCGCGGCAAGGCGCAGAACGACTCGTGGCAGAACGACTCGACGTTCGTGCAGTTCAGCGGCAGCCTCGCCGCCGATGGCACGGCGGCGTTCCGCATTGGTACGACGTCGGCCGCCGTCGTGAGCATCGAAGAGAGCTCGGGGGCCGGCGTTGCCGGCTGGGGCTGGCAGGACAACGGCTACGGCGCCGGCGTCTTCGGACCGACGATCGCATTCGACAGCACCCAGCAGACGCTGCGCGTGCAGGTGCGTGAGGACGGCCTGTCGATCGATCAGATCGTCCTGTCGCCGGTGACCTACACCACCGCCGCGCCCGGCGCGGCCAAGAACGACACCACCATTCTTCCGGCCACCGTCTGGAACCGTGAAGTCGTGCTCTACGCGAAGAACGCCACGACCATCAACGGCGCCTGGTCGCTCGTCGACGACGCCACGGCGGCGGGCGGCGGGCGCATCGCCAATCCCGACGCCGGCGCGGCGAAGCTGGCGACGGCCGCGGCCGCACCCGCCAGCTATTTCGAGCTGCCCTTCAACGTCGAACCGGGCCGCGCGTATCGCCTGTGGATCCGTGGCAAGGCGCAGAACGACTCGTGGCAGAACGACTCGGCGTTCGTGCAGTTCAGCGGCAGCCTGGCCGCCGACGGTACACCCGCATTCCGCATCGGCACCACCTCGGCCACCGTCGTCAGCATCGAAGAGAGCTCGGGAGCCGGCGTTGCCGGGTGGGGCTGGCAGGACAACGGATACGGCGTCAACGTGCTGGGTCCGGCGATCTACTTCGACGGTCCGTCGCAGACCATCCGCGTCCAGGTTCGCGAGGACGGCCTCTCGATCGATCAGATCGTGCTTTCGTCGGAGCGCTACCTGAACGCGGCACCAGGCTCGCCGAAGTACGACGCGACGATCCTGACCGCGACCGCCACGAGCTCGACAACGACTCCGTCGACGCCGCCCACGGTAACGCCGCCGCCCACGACCACGCCGCCGCCCACGACGTCGGCGTCACCGGCGCCGCTGCGCGTGCTCCAGTGGAATACGCATCACGGCGGCTACGGCACCGACGGTGTCTACAACACCGACCGGTTGGCCAGCTGGATCGTCAAGATGAGTCCCGACGTCGTGATGCTCAACGAGATCGAGCGCTTCACCGGCTGGGGGAACGAGAATCAGCCGGAGGTCTACAAGAACCTGCTGGAGGCGAAGACCGGCAAGACGTGGTTCTACACCTTCGCGCAGGAGTGGGGAAATTGGACGGCGAACGGCAAGGGCAACCTGATCCTGTCGACCGTCCCCTTCGACAGCGTCGATCACTACGAGCTCGTGAACAACTACGATCGCAGCATTGCCGAGGCCTCGATCAGCTGGAACGGCAGGCGCGTCACCTTCGTCCTGACGCATCTCGATCCCGACTCGGCGACCCTCCGCCTGACGCAGGCGCAGGAAGTGACGACGTGGGCGGCGGCTTCTTCCGATGCGCGGATCCTGACCGGCGACATGAACGCCTGGCCCGATCAGACGTCGATCGCGCACTTCAACTCGCTCTACGACGATTCGTGGTCGGTCGCGCTCGCCGCCGGCACGGCCATCGCGTTCGCGGGCAACGACGGGCAGACCAAGAAGGGCCGCATCGACTACATCTACTACGCCAAGGGCTCGACGAGCCTCGTCGTCGTCTCGTCACAGGTGTTCGACACGCGCGACGCCAACGGCTACATGCCCTCGGATCATCGCCCGCTCCTGACGACGTTCGTGGTTCGGTAGCACCCTGCAGGCGCACGGACAAGGCCGCCCGGCCTTGTCCGTCGAAGATACGTCGATCGCCGCATCTGAAAACGATCGGCGGCTGCTTCGCGGTGCCTGCTGGCGCGCGACGCGGCGATCCGCGTCATTTCCCTGACGAAATGATGCGCAGGTTCCGCGGCGCCTGCGGAATGCCGATCATCAGCCCGTTGGGCACCGACTGCAGCAGCGGGAGCAGCCGCGCGAGATTCGCGCCGGGCCCCTGGACGAGCGTCGTCGCGGGACTGGTCAGATTCAGCGAGAACCCGTCGTCGAACCGGTTGCCCGGCGGGTAGCGTGACGCGGGTCCCCCACTCAACCAGTTACCCGTAAAGACCGCATCGGGAAAATACGTCTGCAGCGTCAGCATGCCGGTGGACGCGTTATCGCCGTTCACGCCATAGGTGCCGTGCTGCGAGGCGTTGTTCGTGTACTGGAAGCCGGCGATGGCTTTCGGTCTGGATGCCGAGCTGACGTAGGCGAAGACCACCGTCGTGCCGTCGAAGTCGAACGTGTTGTGATCGATGACGATGTCCTTCGGCGCGTCGCCGATCAGCACCGCCCAGGCTGGCCCTCCGAGCTTGGTGGTGACGCCGTAGAGCAGGTTGTCCAGGATCCGGATGCCCGAGGTCTGCCCGCTCGGGCCATTGCTGTCGTAGCCGGCGATGCTGATCCCGCCGGCGACGTTGCGGACGATGTTGTGAGTGAACTCGACCTGCTCGACCACGCACCACGGGCAATGGCCGTCCTGGTTGCGCGGCGAGAAGAGGATCGAGTAGCCCGTCTGCGCGTGCATCCAGTTGTTCTCGAAGAGGTTGTATTCGACGCGCACGCGCCGCGCGTTCTTCAGCTCGAAGATGTTCTTGACCGACCACCGCGTCGCCGTCGTCGGCGGCGTGCCGGTCTTGCCCGGCGTACCGTTGTCGGTGAAGCTGGTGCCGCTGACGGTCCAGAACTGCGAAACGCCGCCCGGCGTCCGCACGTAGACCTGGTATTCAGTGGCGTCCGCGACCGGCGCCCACGCCACCGTCACGGCACCGCTCGTCGGCACCGCCGTGACTTCCTCCGAAGGCAGCGACGTCGCAGTCGTCCCTGATCCCGCGGGGCGCCGTGCGACGACGCGATAGGTGTAGACGCCGGCCGTGAGCGTGCCGCCGTCGCTGCCGGACGCGGTCACGTTCCCCGGTGTGGCGACGATCGCATCCCGCCACGCCATCGGCCGCGTCATGTAATTGAAGCGCACCAGCACGTCTTCGCTGACCAGGTTGGGAATGGCCGGATCGGCACCGCCCAGCATGAAGGCCTCGGTCGACGCCTCGAGATGGTTGTTCTCAATCGAGAACGGACCCGGCCCGTTCCAGCCGCCAATCGCCTGCGAATCTATCCCGACCGCCTTGATCTCGCTGATGTAGCAGTTGCGAATGGCCACCGAGCGGGCGTTGAGCGCGATGCCCCGTTTCTGTCCGTAGATCCGATCCCCGTGGACGTAGACGCGATCGAACGTGATCTCGTACGGCACCCGCGACAGGTCCGACTGCGCATTGGAGCCGTCGCCAATCTGGATGATGTCGCCGTAGCCTTCCTTCGTCGACGGAAACTCGACGAACATGACGCGCCAGTGGTGCGCGCCCGGCGCAGTGCGCAGGGAGGCCGAGGTGTTGGGCGAGACGATCTTCGCGAATCGCGCCGCCGTCGCCGGCATGACGCGCTGGTTCGAGACTGGCAGCGTCGAGTCGGGAAGGTCGGTGCGGAGCGTGATGACGCGGTCGCCGTCGACGACGGGCAGCACGAAGTTGCCGGTGAAGGTGGCGCCCGGTTCGAGGCGGATCTCATCGCCCGCCCGCGCGGCGTTGAGCGCCGCCTGCAGACTGTCACCCGAGCGCACGAA
>DATNBT010000441.1:0-2115 GCA_035571855.1 Vicinamibacterales bacterium | reverse complement strand
CGACCTACACCATCCCGAAGGCGGACGTGCTCGTGAGCATGGTCTTCCAGTCGCTGCCCGGCCCCGAGATCACCGCCCAGGAGACGATCTCCAAGAGCCAGGTCGTCTGGAACGACCCGACGCGGTCGGCGGCGCCCTGCGCGCTCGCGGCCAATGGCACGGGCTGCTTCCTCAGCTCGAACACGTTCAGCGCCACGACGGCGAACGTTCCGCTGCTGCTCAACAACCAGCTGTTCGGCAACCGCGTCACCACCTACGACGCCAAGATCGCCAAGAACATCCGGTTCAAGGGCAAGCGGCTCAACGTCGGCGTGGACGTCTACAACCTGTTCAACTCCGACGCCATCGTGACGTACAACACGACCTACACGGCCAACGCGACCGGCACGGGTCCGGCCGCGACCAACGCGTGGGGACAGCCGATCACGCTCGTGTCGCCGCGCTTCATCCGTCTGCAGATTCAGGCGAACTTCTGATATCGTCTGCGTCGTGACACGGACTCTCCGCACGCTGACGGCCGCGACGATCGCGGCCGTCGGCGTTTCAGCCTCACTTTCGGCTCAACCGCAGACGTTCCAGTTCGTCGTCAGCGCCACCAACGCCGGCGGCATGCCCGTCAACGACCTGAAGGCCGACGACGTCGTGATGTCGGAGAACGGCGAGCGGCAGAAGGTCGTGAAGGTCGAGCCGCTGTCGGTTCCCATCAAGCTGACGATCGCCGTCGACAACGGCCTCGAGAGCGCGGACGCGATCGCGCAGTACCGGACGGGACTCACCGGGCTCGTACAGGCGCTGCCGCCGGACGTCGAAGTCACGCTCATCACGACGGCGCCGCAGCCGCGGATGGTCGTGAAGCCGACGACGGATCGCGAGCAGATCCTGAAGGGCATCACGAGCTTCGCGCCTGAATCCGCGCGTCCGCGGTTCAGCGACGCGGTCGTCGAGTACAGCCAGCGGCTGCAGAAGGAAGCGAAGGACAGGAAGGCCGCGCCGTACCTGCCGGTGATGGTGATGCTGTCGACGGCGGCCATCGAGACGCGCAGCTACCAGCCCGACGAAATCCAGAAAGCCGTGCAGTTCCTGATGACGCGCAAAGCCAAGGTCAACGCGATCATCGCGTCGACGCGGGCCGGCCAGATCGCGCTGCCGGACACCGACGTGACGCAGCAGTCCAGCGTCGCGCTGCCCACGGCCAAGGCGACGGGCGGACGCTACGAGGCGCTCGCGACCGCGAGCCGCCTGGCGACGCTGCTGCCGGAGTGGGGAAAAGATCTGGCCGCGCTGCAGGCGCGCCAGACCACGCAGTTCCGCGTGACCGTCGAACGCACGCACGGCGGCGAACTGCAGAAGCCGGCCATCGAGATCGCGCGGCCGGGGCTGCAGGGGACTGTCACGATCGACGGCTACCTTCCTTAGCGGCTACCCGCGGCCGCGTCCTCTTCCGCCGCGTCCGCCGCCGCCGGCCGCGGGATCTCTGGGCACGGCGAGCACCGCCGCTTTCTCCGCGCCGAACGGATCGTTGACGACCTTCACGTCGTTGTTCCAGACGAGCGTCTGCTTCACCGTGGGATCGAACGCGGACCAGTTGGGGATCGTCCTGTTGTTCGGGTTGCCCGTCTTCGCAAACTGCACGAACGTCGACGACATTTTCTCGGCGAGCGCCGCAGTGCCGGACGCCGGGCCGATCTCGCTCTCGGCGATCGTGTGGTTGTAGAAGACGAACGGGACGTCCATCGTGTGCATCGACCGAAGCATGCCGCCGCGGACGGGCGAGTACCACTGGAAGTAGTACTTGTAGACCGGCGCTTTGCGCTGCTCGGCCTTCCGCAGCGCCTCGGTATCCGTACCCGTGCGGAAATTCGACGCATCGGTCGCGAGGATCAGATAGATGTCGAGGTTGCTCGCCTTCGGCCGGTTGCGCTTGTAGAGATCGATCACGCCCTGTGCCGCAGATTCCGTCGTTCGCATCCCGCGCGCGGCGTCTTCGCGAAGCTCGGCGTCGGTCAGCGGATCGTAGAGCTGGTTCGCGTTCCAGGTCTGTTCGGTCTCCGTCGATCCGATCATCAGCGGCACGTCGGCGGAGATGTCGGTCGCTTTCGGATCGAAGATGTGATC
>DATNBT010000440.1:0-5726 GCA_035571855.1 Vicinamibacterales bacterium | reverse complement strand
CGTCGTGAGCCAGTGCGCGACGCGGACCCAGAGCGCGTGGGTCTGATATCGTGATGTCGTCAATGCGCGCCATCCTACTCGAAGGCGACAGGCTTTCCAATCGCACCGACTACCCTCAGCCCGTTCCCGGCCGCGACGAAGCGCTCGTGCGCGTGCTGCGCGCGGGTGTCTGCGAAACCGACCTGCAGTTGATGAACGGATACATGGGATTCACCGGCGTGCTCGGCCACGAGTTCGTCGGCGTGGCGGAATCCGGCAAGTTCACCGGCCGCCGCGTCGTCGGCGAAATCAACTGCAGCTGCTGGAACTGCGCGACGTGCACCGCCGGGGCGCCGTCGCACTGTCCGAACCGCACGGTCCTCGGGATCCTGAATCGCGACGGCGCGTTTGCCGACTACATCGCCGTGCCGCAGCGGAACCTTCACGTCGTGCCCGACGGCATGCCGACCGACGTCGCCGTCTTCACCGAACCGGTGGCGGCCGCCTTCCAGATTCCGGCGCAGATGACCATCCAGCGCTACGACCGGATTGTCGTCCTCGGCGACGGCCGGCTGGGGAACCTGTGCGCGCAGGTGCTCGCGCATCTCTCGAAGGACGTCACGGTCGTCGGCAAACACGAAGAGAAGCTGGACCTCCTGAAGACGCTCGGCCTCCGGACGTCACTCCTCGCCGACTTCCCCGCCAGCCGCGACGCGGACATCGTCGTCGACTGCACCGGCTCGCCGACGGGACTGCCGACGGCGCTGAGGCTCGTGAGCCCGCGCGGCACCGTCGTGCTGAAGACGACGGTGGCCGGCGAGCAGAGGCTGGCGCTGGCGCCGGTGGTGATCGACGAAGTGACGATCCTCGGATCGCGCTGCGGTCCGTTCGACCGCGCGCTGACGGCGCTCGACACCGGCGAGGTCGACGTGCTGCCGATGATCTCGGCGCGGTACGGTCTCGACAACGGCGTCGAGGCGATCGAGCACGCGCGGGCGAAACCGTCTCTCAAAGTGCTGATCGACGTAGAATCGTGAGCGGAATGGTTCGACTGGTTGCGCTCGCTCTTGCGGCTTTCCTTACACAGGATCCGTTTCAGCCGGCGGCCGGCACCAGGGCCACGGTGCTGCTCTTCGTCAGCTCCACGTGTCCGGTGTCGAACCGCTATGCGCCCGACTTCCGCCGCCTGAACGACGAATACGCGAAGGCCGGCGTCGCGTTCTGGCTGATCTATCCCGATCCTGCCGACACGGACAAAGACGTCCGCGAGCACATGACGGAGTTCAGGCTTCCGGGCACGCCGGTGCGAGACGTCACACACGCGCTCACGAAACGCGCAGGAGCGACGATTACGCCGGAGGCGGCGGTCTACGACAGCCGTGGACGTCTCACCTATCGCGGCCGGATCGACGACCGCTACTCGGCCGTCGGCATCGAGCGCGCGGCGGCGACTCGTCACGACCTGCAGGACGCGATCGCCGCGACGCTCGCCGGCACACCGATCAAAGACAACCGCACGCAGGCCGTCGGTTGCTACATCGCGGATTTCGGGCGCTAATCAGCAGACCTGAAGGTCCGCGGCTACAGCTGCAATTATGGAACACAGGAAAATCGGCTCGCTGTCGGTGTCCGTCGTCGGCCTCGGGTGCAACAACTTCGGGATGACGATCGACGAGAAGCAGACGGACGCCGTCGTCAACGCGGCGCTCGACGCCGGCATCACCTTCTTCGATACCGCCGACATATACGGCGGCACCAACAGCGAACGCTTTCTCGGCAAGGCGCTGGCGACGCGGCGCAACGAGGCGGTCGTCGCCACCAAGTTCGGACTGCGCGCGAACGATGACTTTCCTGGCGGAGCGAAGCCGGAGTACGTCCGCAAAGCGTGCGACGCGAGCCTGAAGCGGCTGAACATCGAGCGCATCGACCTCTACCAGCTGCACAAGCCCGATCCGTCGACGCCGATTGCCGACACGCTCGCGGCGATGAAAGAGCTGGTGAAGACCGGCAAAGTGCGCGAGATCGGCTGCTCGAACTTCAGCGTCGCGCAGCTGCGCGAGGCCGGCGAGTTCGTCAGCGTCCAGAACGAGTACAGCCTGCTGCATCGGGATCCCGAGCCGGACGTCCTGCCGGAATGCGCACGCACGGGACGCGCGTTCCTTCCCTACTTCCCGCTCGCCAACGGCATGCTGACGGGGAAATACACGAAAGGCGCGGCGCCGCCGAAGGGCACGCGCATGCAGATGTCCTGGGCCGCGGCCGCGCTCACCGACAGGAACTTCGCGATCGTCGAGGGGCTGAAGAAGATTGCCGAACAGCGCGGGCACTCCATGCTGGAGCTCGCGTTTTCATGGCTGCTCCGGCACGACGCGGTCGCTTCGGTGATTGCCGGCGCGACGAAGCCGGAACAGGTGCGGGCGAACGCGAACGCCGGCGGCTGGAAGATGTCGACCGAAGATCTGGCGGCTATCGACGCTCTATTGTGATCGTCTCGAGCTGCTCGGGAGTTCTGGGCAGATCGCGCGACCCGCTCGGAAACCTGTTCGCCTGCAGCAGGAACGCCACCACATCTATATATGCGCCGGCGCCGAGGCTGCCCGGCTTGTCCTTCGGCATGGACCGCTGCACGTGCTCGACGAGCTGCTTCACCGTCTTGCCGCTCCAGGACATCATGAACGCTTCGTCGGACAGCGCCGGGATCTCCATGACCGGATCGCCGGTGAGGTCGGCGCCGTGGCACTGCTCGCAGGAGCGCGTGTAGGTGCGCTCGCCGCGTGTCGCCTGCGCGTCCGTATAGACCCCGTCCCAGACCGATTGTCTTGCCGGTGAAGGTTGAAAGCCGGCGGCCAGGAGGCCGCCGGCGAGTGCGATCGCTGCGATTTTCACGCAGCAGATTCTAGAACAGAAACTTCAGCGCAAGCTGCGCGACGCGCGGATCGAAGGCGGACGTGACGGTGCCGAAGTTCGCGGCGCCGGCGGTCGCGTTCGGCTGGCCGAAGTTCGGCGTGTTGAACAGGTTGAAAATCTCCCCGCGCAGCTCCACGCTCCGCCCGCCGCCGGCGGGAATCCGCCGCATCAGGGCGATGTCGACGTCGCGATACGCCGGGCCGCGGACGGGATTGCGCGACGCGGTCCCGATGGTGAACTGCGGCGCGACCGCGAACGCCGCCGTGTTGAACCAGTGGCTCGGGGTTCGCTCGTTCGCGGGGAGCTCGGGGTTGCCGACCAGATTCGGGCGCTCGGTGCCGAAGCCGGCAAACGCGTTGAAGTTCGTCGTCTGCGTGACGGCGAAGGGGGCGCCCGATTGCAGCGTGAGAAGCCCCGACAGCGTCCAGTTCCGCCAGGTCCACACGCCCGAGGCCACGAAGGCGTGCGGGATGTCGCCCGTCGAGTAATCGCGTTCGCCCGCGCGATTGAAGCTGTCGGCGACGGCGAAGTTCGCCAGCGGTCCGGTCAGAATCGACGCGTCGAACACCGACGAGGCGTCGTCCATCAGCTTCGAGCGCGTGTACGCGACGGAGTACTGCAGCCCGTGCGACAGACGCTGGCGCAGCGACAGCTCGAGCGCCTGATAGAACGTCGTTCCGACGTTCTCGCGATAGAAGCTCACGGTCGTGTATTCCGGAAACGGTTTCAGCAGCTGGGCCAGCGGGATCGTCGGATTGCCGAGCGACGAGGACCGCGGGATGATCCCGAAGTACGGGTTCGGCACGTTCTGGAGCAGCGACGCACCCTGCGCGAGCTGGCTCACGGACAGCTGGTTGAGATTCGTGTCCGGGATGCCGACGTGGACGATGTGCGAGCCGGCGTACGACGCCTCGAACGTCGTGTTCGGCGTGATCTCGCGCTGGACCGACGCGTTCCACTGCTGCACATAGCCCGAGCCCAGCGTCGAGTCGACCGCGAACACGCCCTGACCGAGCCCGGCCGTCGCCGTCGGCGAGACCGGTGCGACGCTCGGGCCGTTCTGCAGGACGAACGCCGGCGTGAGATTGTCGAGCGTGCGCTGCGTGACCGTCTGCAGGAACGGGAACGTCGGCGTCGTGAACGGCGTGGTGATGCCCGCCATCTCGATCCACACGAGCCCGTAGCCGGAGCTGAGCACGGTCTTGTCCGTCAGGCGGTACGACAGGCCGAGCCGCGGGCCCCAGTTGTTCTTCTTCAGCGGACGGACGGGGTCGGTTCCCGGATATTCGAGCTGCCGCGTCTGCAGGTTGAAGACGCCGACCTGCCCGTTGATCTCGTTCGACGGGAAGTTCAGCGTGTACCGCAGGCCCGCGTTGACGGTGAATCGATCGCCCACCTTCCAGTCGTCCTGGATGAAGTACTCCTGAAACTTCGCGCGCTCCTGAATCTGCGTCGTCTGCAGATCGATCGAGAACTGCTGCACCTGTCCGAGCAGAAAGCTCGCGAGCGGCGTGCCGGTGCCGGCGACGCCGGGGTTGTCGCTGAACAGGTTGCTGAACGTGAACGACCCGGTCGGCGACGGCGGCTGGATGACGTTCAGGCGCTCCCATCGCCAGTCGAGGCCCATCTTCAGCGAGTGACGCCCCTTGAGCCACGACAGCGAGTCGGCGACTTCACTCACGCTGGTGTTGAAATTCGACGCGGTATTCGCCGGCGAACCGAGCTGCTGGTAACCGCTGATCAGAAACGTCGGGAGCGTATTCGGGAACTGCGCGATCGACGGGATGCCGGGGATGCTCAGCGCCGCGCCCGCGGCGGACGCCAGTTGAGCCGCCGAGCGTTCGACCGTCCGCCGCGTGTCGCCGATGCGCACTTCGTTGAGCACGTTGCTCGAGAAGGTGTGCTGGTAGTTCGACGCGAACGACCACGCAGTTGCGTCCTGCGTACCGAGCGTGCCCGTCGTCAGGCCGCTGCCGTCGGGGAGCGGCGTCACCGGAACGAAGCCGTCGCGGAAGTACGACAGCCGCCCGAACGCCTGATCGCGATTCGAGAACCGGTGGTCGATCCGGACGTCCCACTGATCCTGGTTGTCGGCTTCCCCGTCGGTCCGCTGGTAGTTGTTCGACGTGCCGGCCGAGGTCGGGAGCGGATACCGCGCCAGCAGCGCCGCGGCGACCGGGTCGATGCGGTTGGCCGGAATCGTGTTGCCCGCAAACTGCACGCGGTCGGAGTTGCCCGTCCGCGGATCGAAAATCGCGGGCACGCGTCCGCCGATCGGCTCGGTGAAGATCCCCTGCCGCTGCAGGATCGTGGGGACGGTCGAGATCGCCGTGCGGCCGATCGTCTGGCGCTGGCCCTGATAATCGACGAAGAAGAACGTGCGGTTCTCGACGATGGGCCCGCCGAGTGTGCCGCCGAACTGGTGGCGGCGGTACTCCGGCTTCACGGCCTGCGTGGACTGGAAGTAGTTGCGCGCATTCAACGACTCGTTCCGCAGGAACTCGAAGCCGTCGCCATGAACCGCGTTCGCGCCGGACTTCGTCGTCAGGTTGACGACGCCGCCGTTGAACCGGCCGAATTCGGCGGGCGGGCTGTTGCTTTCGATCTTGAACTCCTGGATCGAATCGATGACAGGAAAGAAGGCGACCTGGCCCGGTTCCGGCTGGAGCACGGAGATGCCGTCGAACAGGTACTCGTTCGTGCGCGGCCGTCCGCCGTTGATGCGCGGCAGGGGTGAATTCGGCGGCAGCGCCACGCCGGGCGCGAGCGATGCCAATGAAATGAACAAACGTCCGTTGAGTGGGAGCTGGACGATGTGCTCGTGCTCGACCACGGTCCCG
>DATNBT010000439.1:0-6989 GCA_035571855.1 Vicinamibacterales bacterium | reverse complement strand
CCGATCGCAGGTCGTCTGCGCCGACGCGCGCGCGCCGCCGGGAATCCCGAGAACTGCGAGGGCGGCCAGAACCCCGAGAAGCCCCTTCAGTTGACGCATGTGAAGCTCCCTGCCTGATTCTCGGTGCCGGGCGCGCCGGTGAACTTCGGCCACTTCGGATATTCGCAGAGCGGCCGCGTGCGTTTCGCTGTCGGTCCGGTATTGCCGTCGATGGCGACGAGTCCGGCCGGCGCCTTCCCCTTCTCCACCCAGTTGCGGAGCGGGGTCAGGCTGTCGAACTTCGCGTTGAAGATCCCGAAGCCGTGGCCGAGGCCGGGCACGAGGTAGAACTTCATGAAGCCGTCGAGACGCTGCTGCCCGAAATAGCCGGCCTGCCGGCCGTAATACTGAATGGAGTTGTGCGGCGTGATGAAGTCGTCCGCCGTGCCGTGCGTCATGATGATCTTGCCGCCTTTCGCGCGGAACTTCTCGAGGCTCACGTCGGTGACGTCCATGATCGTGCCGGCCTTCACCGTCTGCGCCTGCCACTGCTTCGGATCGAACGTCATCGGATCGAACGACGTGTTGCGCGTGATGATGAACTTCAGCGTCTGATCGCCGACGCTGTAGAGCAGCGCTTCTTTCCCTGAGAGCGGATTCGACGGCTGCGGCACGGTGCCGAAGTTCGACGGCCCGGTGAACGTCGCGCCTTCGAGCAGCGCCCATTTCGGGAACGTGTCGCTGCCCGCGATCGCGTAGCCCGGCTTGTAATCGGACGTAATGGTCGCAACGGCTTTCAACTGTGCCTCCGACAGGCATGTGTCGCCGATGTCGGCGCCGTTCGGGCAGCGGAGCGTCTTTACGTCGAACTCGCGGTTACAGGCTCCGACGTTGCTGATGATGCCGTCTTTGACGCCGTCGAGCCCGTCGCACTTCGCGTAGACGGCGTCGCCGATCATCTTCGTCTTCTTCGGATTGATCCACGCCTTGCCGCCATCCGCGTACAGCGCCCGGCCGACGTTCAGCGACCCGAGATGCAGCATCGTCACGTCGTACGCCGGATAGTGCGCGACGACGCCGTCGTAGTCGTCGGGATAGCGCGCTGCCGCGTCGAGCGCTTCGTGGCCGCCCTGCGAGCCGCCGATGAAATAGAACCGCTGCGGCGCGCGCCCATACGCCTTCCTGATCACCGCCATCGCGGCGTCGTGCGTCTTCTTCACCGACTGCCTGCCGTAGTTGATCAGCGTCTCGTCGTCCAACGCGAACGTGCCGTCGAAGCCGGCCTTGCCCTTGTGGCCGCCGTCGCTGCCGAGCGTGACGTATCCCTGCTTGAGCGGCGTGTCGGCGTCGGCCGGCTGCAGCGTGAATTGCGTCAGTCCGGTGACCAGCGAGCCGTCATAACCGCCGCCGCCCATCTGGAGCGCGATCCCGTTCCACTTGAGCGGAAGGTTGACCTCGAACTCGAGATTCTGCGCCGTGGCGCTCACGGGCTTCACGATGCCCGTGACCTTGCAGAAACCCTCTTCGGTTGTTGCCGACTGCACAATGGCGCCGGATGTCGGAAGGCCGATCGCCGACGCAGGAACTGAAAAGTTCTGGAGGGTGCCGCACATCGCGGCGGCCAGCAGAATCGGATTCATCTACTTCCTCGCTCTCCCGGGAAAGTGCGCGTCGTCATGCTCGTTTTCAAGGCAGTAGTGCTCGAAGACGTCCGTGTCCGGCATCAGATCGAGCACGACGCTGAAGGCGATCGGCCTCGTGAACACTTTCGGATCGGTGACGGTGATCGACAGATCGATGTGGCCGTAGTCGCGCCGGTGGAAGCGTTCCTCGATGCGCATGTCCTCGCTGTGCGGCGTGCCGCGGGCGTCGATCCACCCGGTGTCGTTGAAGCCGCTCGATTCGATCACGAGCGTGTCGCCGTCCCAGCGGCCGATGGAATAGCCCTGGTACCGCGGCGACGGATCGGCCGGGAGCTTCCGGCCGTCCATGTAAATCTGGCGGAACGTCGTCTCGACCTCGTACAGCATCACGATGACGCCGCGCGAGTTGATGATTTTGAAGGGCTCCGGCAGCAGGTCGCCGTGCGGAACGCCGTCCGGAAAGCAATTGAGCAGCGGATTGAAGGCGCCGGCCGCCGTGTTCTTGCGCAGCAGCTCGACGCCGAGCGGCGTCAGCGGCGGCTGATCGGCAGGAAAGTCCGCGAGGATGTTGCGGAAGTACCGCGAGTTGATCGACTCGCCGATGCCGAAGAGCGCGCCGGGCGCGCGCGGCTCGCCCTCGACCTGCCACACCCCGGACAGATCCGGCTTGCCGTCCACCCGCGGCGCCGGCGCCGTCATGATGACCTTGCCGTCCTGACTGCGCGGGGCGCCGGGTGTCGGCGTATTCGCCCATTGGGCCGCGAGCAGCGCGGCCGCGATCACAATCTGCATTACTGCCCCTTCGGCGCCGGCTTCAACAGATACGCCTTCGACGCCGCTTCGTCTTTCACCGGCGTCACTTTGTCCGGATCGATCCGCACCATCAGGTAATCGATGTGGTCGTCGATCTTCGTGAACAGATGTCCCGTGCCGGCGGGAATGACGACGACGTCGCCGGGTTTGAGGTTGTAGGTCCTGCCGTTGCGAATCTCGGAACCGTTGTTGCCGGGTCCGTTGAACTCGACGACGGTGCGCAGCGTCGTGGGACGCCGCCGTCTGTTGGTAATGTCGGCTCCGAGCACGAGCGTCGCCGTGCCGTCGACGATGTGATAGACCTCGCTCACCTGATCGTGCTCGGCGACGGAGTCCTTCGCCGGCGCGTCGAGCTTCTTGCGGTGCACCATGCCGATGCCGACGTGCGCCTTGCCGATTTCGATGTCGCGCACCTGCTGATCGAGCAGGTTCTCGTCGACGGCCTTCTTCGTGTACGCCTGCAGCTCGCTCAACGGAATGTAATAGCCGGGACACATGTTGCACGACGGCTGCGGATCCGTCGGGTTGATCTTCCCGGCCTGCGCGTACATCGCCGCGCCGAGTGCCGTCGCGATCAGAACACCAGCTAGCGCTTTTGCGGCCATAACACTCCCTGTTCTTTCTGCGTCACAGGCTTCAGCCCCTTGTAGAGGAAGCGCTGAATCCTCGCGCCGTTGTACGTCTCGGTCGCGTACAGATTGCCTTTCGAATCGACCGCGAGGTTGTGCACGCCGTAGAACTGTCCCGGCTGCCGCCCTCCGTCCCCGAACGTCGTCAGCACTTCCAGCGGGTCGCGCTTGACGATGTGGATCGTCTCGTTCACGCCGTTGGCCATATAGATGTAGGTCTGCTGCGGGTCGCGCGAGAACGACATGTCCCACACGGAACCCGATCGGAACGTGTCGGTGTCGAAGAACACTTCCTTCACGAACGTGCCGTCGGGGCGGAACACCTGCACGCGATCGTTCACGCGATCGCAGACGTAGACGAAACGATCGTTCGACACAATCGCGCAGTGGACGGTGTTGAACTGCTTCGACGGCGTGCCCTTCGGGTTGTACGCCGGCACCTTCTCGTCGCTCGGCTTCGCGCCGTACGCGCCCCAGTGCCGCTTGTACTTGCCGGTGTCGACGTCGAAGACGATGACGCGGCGGTTGCCGTAGCCGTCACCGACGTAGATCTCGTTCGCGGCGACGTCCTCCCAGATCTTCGTCGGCTGCCACAGGCTGTCGGTGTCGTTGCTGCCGTTGTGGACGCCGTGCCTGCCGATCTGCAGCAGGAACTTGCCGTTGCCGTCGAACTTCAGGAGCTGCGTGTCCTTCTGCCCGTTGCCGGCGAGCCAGACGTTGCCGGCGTGATCGACGGTGACGCCGTGATTGCTGTCGGGCCAGTCGTACCCGGCGCCCGGCCCGCCCCACGACTTCACCAGGTTGCCCGCCTGATCGTAAACGAGCACCGGCGGCGCGACCTTGCAGCAATGGCCGATGGGCGTCTTTCCTGACGCTGACGGTCCCGCCGCGCCCGGCTGCGCTTCGTCGTCGCGCCCGGCGGCGTCGCCGACCATGATGTCCGCGGCCTTGAAGTTCGCATCGACCGTGTTCGGACGGTGAATCGTCCAGACGTTGTCCTGCGCGTCGACCGAGACGCCGATCGTCGAACCGGTCACCCAGTGATTCGGCAGCGGCTTGGGCCAGTACGGATCGACCTCGAACGCCGGCGCCATCACGGTCGCCGGCTTCTGCGCCGACAGCGAGATGAGCGAGGCGATCAGGACGGCTCCGACGGCGAGCACAGGTTTCGACAATTTCATCGCGCCTCCAAACCGGCATAGGATACGCCGTATGAAGCCGACCCTGCTGGCAACTTTCGTCGCGTGCGCGCTGGCCGCCGCTCCGGCCGTGGCGCAGTGGCCCGATTATCCGAGCAGGAAAATTCCGAGAACCGCGGACGGCAAGGTCAATTTCGACGCGCCGCCGCCGCGGACGCCGGACGGCCACATCGACTTCACCGGCGTCTACGAGAACCTCTGGTTCTATCAGGGCAAGATCGCGCGGCCGCCGGTCTCGCCCGCCGGAGAGCCGCCGCAGACGGAGTTCGCCGAGATCGGCGCCGGCTTCAAGGAAGGTCTGCCGTTTCAGCCGTGGGCGAAAGCGCTCCACGACAAGCGCAAGGAGCAGAACGCGAAAGACAATCCCGACGCGCACTGCCTGCCGATGGGACTGATGCAGTTTCACATCCATCCGCAGCCGAGAAAGATCGTTCAGACGCAGGACGTGATGATCGTCCTGTACGAAGGCAACGCCGGCATCCGGCAGATCTTCATGGACGGCCGGCCGCTGCCGAAGATCGGCGACGTTCAACCGTGGTGGTACGGCTACTCCACGGCGCACTGGGAGGGCGACACGCTCGTCATCCTGTCGAACAACTTCCGCGACGACGGGTGGCTCGACATCAACGGCAGCCCGCTGACCGATCAGGCGACGATGACGGAACGATGGACGCGCAGAACGTACGGCGATCTGCGCGTCGACGTCACGATCGACGACCCGAAGGCGTACACGAAGCCGTTCACCGTTCGCTTGAACCAGAAGGTCGTGCCCGACGAAGAGCTGATCGAGTTCATCTGCGGCGAGAACGAGCGGTCGACCGCCCACATGATCGGGAAGTAGCGCGAGGCCCTCGGACGAGCGGCTATATAGAAGAGGTAAGGAAAGACCGATACATGTCGTCTGGAGGTTCTCGACATGCGTCGGTTTTCAGCCATTCTCTGTGCGGCGGCGTTGGTGCTTGCGTCTTCGGTCGCGTTCGCGGACGACGGTGACGAAGGAACGGCGGGACAGTTCCGGCCGCGTCCGGTCAGCAACGGCGAGCCGCATTTCGCCGTCGGCATCAAGGCCGGCTCGCTGGGCATCGGCGTCCAGGTCGGCACGGCGCTCGCATCGCGCGTCAACCTGCGCGGCGGGGCCAACTTCTTCAACTACAACGACTCGTTGAACAAGGACGGGGCGCTCTACAAGGGCACACTGCAGCTGCGTTCGGTCGAAGCGAAGCTCGACCTGTTCGCGATCGGCGGTTTCCATATCACGCCGGGCGTGCTGCTCTACAACGACAACAACCTGACGGCGACGCTGTCGGTCAGCCCCGGCCAGAGCTTCACGCTGGGCGGGGTCCAGTACTTCAGCAGCGCGGCCAATCCGATCAACGGCACCGCGGCGCTGACGCTGAACAAGTTCGCCCCCACCCTCGGCATCGGCTTCGGCAACCTGCTGCCCCGGAGCGCGCGGCACTGGAGTCTGTCGACCGATCTGGGCGTCGTGTTCCAGGGATCGCCGCAGTTCGCGCTCGGCGTCGGCGGCCAGGCCTGCGCGCAGAACGGCTCGAACTGCCTGCCGATCGCCAGCGTCCCCGGCGCCAGCGCCAACATCGAGTCCGAGCGCGTTAAAATCCAGGACGATCTGAAGCCGTTCAAGTATTATCCGGAGGTTTCGATCATGTTCGGCTGGAAGTTCTAGCCGTGTAGGGTCCGCCTTCGTACGGACCGGGAGGCTGCAATGAAGCGCGCGCTCGTCATCGCAACATCACTCATCGTTCTCGGCATGGCGGGCGGCGCGCTCGCGCAGGAGGGCCGCGCTGAAGGTCGCGGCCGCGGCGCCGGTCCGGCGCGGCGGCCCGGCCTGTTCCTGAAAGAGGAATGGGGCCAGACCGAAAAGGGCGGCGAACACCCGACCGGCCCCGAGTCGGTCACCAGTCCCAATCTCGAGCTGAAGCTCTACGGGCCGACCGGCAAGGAAGTCCTGCTCACCGGCGCGAAGGGCGACGACAACAACCCGATCCATCTCTGGACCGGCATGTGCACGACGCCGTGCGCGATCGCGCTGCGCGACAAGAACAACATGGCCGACCTCACCGGCCTCGCCCGCATCAGGTGGGTCACCAAGATGTCCGGGCTCCATCAGGTCCATCCGATCGTCAAGCTCGCTGACGGCACGTGGCTCGTCGGCGACAAGGGCGACGGCAGTGTGGCTGATTGGCAGACGAGCGAAATCAACTTCAACGAGCTGAAATGGCTCCGTCTCGACATCGAGAAGGTCGTGACGAAGGGCACCTTCGTCGCGAATCCCGATCTGAGCAAGGTGGACGAGATCGGCTACGTCGATCTGATGCCGGGCAGCGGACACGGCGCCGGCGGGTGGTCTGACGTCGGTGCGATCGAGGTCTACGCGAACGCCGTGAAAAGATGACGTTCGTAGCGTCCGGCTTCAGCCGGACGTCACGGCGCGCAGGAGAAGTTCTTCGCGTCTTCGATGTCGCCCGATCCCTTGTAGTGCGCGTGCGTTGGATACGCGCACATCGGACGGCTTCTTCCAGGGAACGCGCGGCCCGTCGCGGTGACGTTGTCAGGCGGCGTTCCCTTCTCCACCCAGTCGACCACCGCACCTAACAGATCGAAGCTGTCGAGCGTCGCCGCGCCGCCGCCGCAATGGCCCATGCCGGGCACCAGATACAACCGGCTCCAGTTCGTCACCTGCGCCGCGCCGCCGTTGTCTCTCTGCA
>DATNBT010000438.1:0-4471 GCA_035571855.1 Vicinamibacterales bacterium | reverse complement strand
GGGCAGCTTCTTGTTCGCCGAGTTCATGCCGTACATCGGCATGATCTTGAAGCCGAGCTTGTGGCCTTCGTCGACGAGACGCTTGAACGCGTCGTGGCCGCCCATACGGTCAGACACGACGTAGTTGGGATAGTCCCAGTAATACCGGCCGTCCCACGCCGAGATGAACACCAGCAAGCGGTCGCCGGGGATCTGCGTCGACATCCAGCGGAGGATGTCGAGCATCTTGGCGTAGTCGTTGAACATGTACCCGGTGTAGTGCATGCCATGCAGCGTCGTGACCATGGCGATGCGGCGCGTCCAGTCGGGCACGTCGGTGCGCGACTCCCAGCTCTTGATAGCGAACGCTTGTTCGAGATGCGCCATGTGTTGGTCGATCGCCGCGTCAGCGGTCGAGGCGTGGCCGAGCCGCCAGGCCGGCGTCGTCAGCTTGGTGTCTTTGCGCCACGCATCGTGCTCATAAATGGCTTCGACGCGGTAGCTCGATTCGCCCGGCGCGAGATAGAAGCGCTTGGGCCGCACGTGGTCGTCGAGCGATGACACGAAGAAGACGCCGCCTGTCGTCGGTTGAATCATCAGCAGCGGCGTCGTCATGCTGCCGGACGCATTGAGATCGCCGCCGCCGAACGGATAGCCGACGAGCGATTCGCCATCGCGCGGGTCAGTGAAGTTGCCGCCGCCGAACGAGAGTTGGCCGCGCGGCACGCCGCGGATGATCGTCGTGACCGATTTGATCGGCCGCTCCATCTCGACCGTGGCGGTCCACTCGATCGTGTCGCCGGTGCGGCGGAGCGACGCGACGAGATGGCCCGGCGCCTTTTCCTGTCCGCCCGCCCAGACGAACCCGTCGCCGATCAACCGCAACGCGTCGCCATTCCCTTCTACGCGCAGCTTGGCGCGATCGAGACCGTAGGTGTTTTCTTCGGTGAAGACGTTGAAGCCGAACGTGTAGTCGCCGAACGCGACGGACGGCTCGGGAAAATCGTAGCTGAACTTCTGATACGAGCGCCCGCGCGGCGGGATGAAGATGTCGCTCGTCGAGACCAAGTCGACGATGTCGCCGGGGGCGTGTATGGCTGTGGTCGGTGGCGCCGCGTGGGATGCCGCGGCGATATCGGTGGGCAGGTCGACGCGCAGAACCTCGTGCGGAACGAGCGCGCCCGCGCCCACGGCGCCGACGGTCTTGAGCCAGTCGCGGCGGGAGATCTCTGACATGGGGTGGATATTGTACCACACGTCGCGGGGCCGCCAGATGAACCGCGCGCGCCGTGCCGGGGACGTTGGGCGCGGGGGATCGCATGGCGGCGGCCCGCGCCGCGCCGCATAATACGAGCAATGCCCCCCCAAAATGGCTTGGAGGAAAACGTGACTCGCTCCACTCGCCCGGCGTGGCTCGCCTCGATCATCGCGATCGCCGCCTCGCTCTCCGCCGCCCTGGTTCCCGCCGCGGCACAGATGCCGCGCCCGATGAATTTTCTCGACGCGCAAAACATGCGTCAGTCGAACGGCTTCGACGTGAGCCCCGACGGCCGCTCGATGCTCTATGTGCTCAGCACGCCGAACTGGACGCAAGCTCGGCGCGAGTCCGACATTTATCTCGTGTCGACCGACCGCGGTGTGGCGAGCGCGCGGCAGCTCACCTTCACCAAGGATCGCAACGAGACGAGCCCGCACTGGTCGCGCGACGGCAGCTTCATCGCGTTTCTCTCCGATCGCGACGCGGCGACGGCCGCGGCCGGCGGCCGCGGCGCTGCGGCGCCCGCAGCGGGCGCGGCGCGCAATCAGATATTCGTCATGCGTCCCGACGGAGGCGAAGCGAAACGCGTGACCGACGCGCGCGACGGCGTGTCGAACTTCTCGTTCAGCAAGGACGGGAAAGCGCTCGTCTACACGTCGGGCCGCGCCGGCGACGATCAGATCTACGCGCTGAACGTCGCCGACCTCTGGAGCACCGACGCGCCGCACGCCGCGCAGTGGACCCGTCACGCCACCGGCGTCGGCACCTGGGAGTGGTCGCCTGATGGCAAGCGAATCTACTTCGTGACGCCCGACTCGATCGACCGCGACGACCGCGCTCGCCAGGACAAGCAGTTCACCGTGCGCCCCCGGAATCCCGCCGCATCGGTGGAGAGTCTCTGGGAGTTCGATCCCGCCACGCGGCAGGAGCGACGGCTCACCAACGATCCGAATTACAGTGTCGCCAACGTGACGATCTCTCCCGACGGCAACTGGATCGGGTACCATGGCATGTCGGCCAATCGATACGAGCGCGGCAACCTCGAGCAGAACGACTACGCCGACTTATATCTGCTCAACGTCTCGACGGGGGCGATCGAACGCGTCACGAAGAACGCCGACATCAGCGAAGGTCCGATCACCTTCTCGCCCGACAGCAAACTTCTTGCTTTCTCGGCGCCCGACGACTTCAAGTTCATGCACGACGAGCGGATTTACGTGCGGCCCGTCGCGCAGCCGGGCGCGCCGCTCAAAAAACTTGGCGGCAACTTCGACGGCGACGTCCGCATCGGCGGCCGCGGGTTCGGTGGCGACGGCCCCGAGTCCAGCTTCTGGTCCGCGAACGGCGACACGATCTACTTCGGCACCGGTGTGCGCGCGACGTCGCAGTTCTTCGCCGTATCCGTCGCGACCGGCCAAGCCAAGCAGCTCACCGACGTGAAGGGCACGCTCGCCGTGGCGCGCGACGGCGACACCGGCCGTCTACTCATCACGTACGCCGACCCCAAAGACCCGCCGTCGACCTACACCGCGAAGTCGCTTGCCGATGTGACCGACCGTTCGAAATGGACGCAGCTCGTCGACCCCAACGCCTGGGTCAAGAGCGAGTTGGCTCTTGGTGACGAGCAGGAGGTCACCTGGACCTCCAACGACGGCACCAAGGTTTCGGGAATTCTCATCAAGCCCGTCGGCTATCAGCAGGGCAAGCGGTATCCGCTCATCGTCGCCATCCACGGCGGGCCGGCGGCAGCCGACATGCTTGGCTTCGACGGCGGCTACAACTCGCAGGTCTACGCCGGCGCGGGGTACGCCGTCCTGCTCCCCAACTATCGCGCGTCCACACAGTACGGCGAGAAGTTCAAGATCGAGACGCAGGGCGACTACTTCACGAAGGGTTATCAGGACATCATGACGGGCGTCGACTATCTGATCTCGCAGGGGATCGTCGACAGCACGCGCATGGGCGCGCTTGGCTGGAGTGCCGGCGGCCACTACTCCAACTGGATCTAGACCCACACGGCGCGGTTCAAGGCGATCAGCTCCGGCGCCGGCGTGGCGAACTGGATCTCGATGTGGAGCCAGAGCGACACCCAGCGCCTGCGCCAATGGTATCTCGGCGACAAGATGTACTGGGAGCCGGGGCAATTGGAGAACTGGTGGAAGCAATCTCCTATCGCGACGATCAAGAACGCCAAGACGCCGATCTTCATTCACGTCGTCGACGGCGATCCCCGCGTGCCGCGGCCCCAGAGCGAGGAGATGCACATGGCGCTCTCCAAGCTCGGGGTGCCGAACGAGTTCTGGGTCTATCCCGGCTCGACGCACGGCATTCCCGACGTGCGCAACCAATACTTGAAAGCCGTCGCCGAGAAGTCGTGGATGGATTACTACGTGCTTGGGAGCGGGAAGAAGTTCGCCTGGCGCGATGTGCTCACCTCGGTCCAGTCGGGCGGGCCGCAGCTGGCGGGGGAAGCGACGACGCCGCAGCCCTGACAACCGCGTTGGTCGACGTTCGACGATCGCCGTTGCTCGAGCTCGAGCAACGGCGATCGTTTTGTCTCAACGTTCCGCGATCTTCACGAGGACGCCGGTCAGCTGACCTGTCTTGGAGCCCTTGCCGCCGTCTGGCGGGTCCAGCGTCTCCATCGCGACGGAGCTGCCAATCTTCAATTCGGCACTCCGTTCGCCAGCTACTGATCGAAAGCTGTCCACCGGCTCGAATCGCGCGATCGTCGTCCCAACGTGGAGTGCAAGCGCGGCGGCGGAGCGGGGAGCGGCAAGTTTCACTACGGAAACCTTCCCCGTTCGCTTGTCGCGGATCGAAATCAGGCCCTGGGCGTTGACCGCGGCTACGACATTGCAACAAGGGTCGAACGGTTTGGGCGATGCTGACGGCCGGGTATCTGGTTGCGCCTGCATCGCCACAGGCGTGAGCAGGGCGCAGCTCGTGAGGAGCGCGAGAGCGGTGAGCTGTAGTCGTTTGATCATGTTGCTGTCCTCGTCAATGTGAGAAGCGATTTGTCTGAGTTGGATCGTGATGCGTTCTGCTAGCCTCTAGCCCGCCGGTTTGACCGTCACTTCCACCTGCGTGGTCTTCGGCGCCGGCGAGAACGTGCGTAGCGCATCGTCGTGCTTGTCGCCGACGGCAAGAACGTTCAAGGTGCGGCTTCCGGCCGTGCCCCAGTTGATCGAGATGAGCAGATCCTTTCCCGAATCGAAGTCGCACGTCCCCGCG
>DATNBT010000437.1:0-7238 GCA_035571855.1 Vicinamibacterales bacterium | reverse complement strand
GTGTAGCCGACGAGCGCGACCGTCGGCACCGACGCTTTGTGCCGGCGCTCGCGAAGCTGGGAACGCCGCTTCCTGACCTGCTCGATGTCTTCGCTGACGGCGTGAATGCGCGTGCGGATGCGGCGGCGATCGGTTTCCAGTTTCGTTTCGCCGGGGCCCCGCGTGCCGATGCCGCCGCCGAGCCGCGACAGCGCCGCGCCCGCGCCGACCAGGCGCGGCAGCAGGTACTTGAGCTGCGCGAGCTCGACCTGCAGCTTGCCTTCGCGCGTCTTCGCGCGGCGCGCGAAGATGTCCAGAATCAGCTGCGTCCGGTCGACGATCTTGCGGCCGACTTCCTCTTCGATCTGGCGGAGCTGCGCCGGCGTCAGCTCGTTGTCGAAGATGACGACGCCGACGCGCATTTCGGAGCAGGACGCCGCGAGGCTTTTGATCTTCCCCGCGCCCAGAAAGGTCGAGGAGTCGGGCTTGGGCCGCTCCTGCAGCACGCGCAGGACGACGTCGGCGCCCGCGGCTTCGGCGAGGCCGGCGAGCTCGTCCATCGACCGTTCGGCGCCGTAGCGCCGCAGGCCGCCCGTGATGAGGCCGACTAGCGCGGCCCGTTCGCGCATGCTTCGATCTCTTCCCACTCGATCGCGCCGGGACGCACGAGGTGCAGGACGCCGTCGTCCAGCACGTCGACGATCGTCGACGGCGCGCCGCCGGGACTCTTCCCCGCGTCGAGCAGCAACTCGACGTCGCTGTCCGCAAACACGCGCGCGATGACGTCGGGGTCGTTGCTCGCCGGCTCGCCGCTGATGTTCGCGCTCGTGGCGGTGAGCACGTGCCCGCAGGCGCGGCACAGATCGCGGGCGACGTCGTGATTCGGCACCCGCACGCCGACGCGATCGCCGCCTCCGACGAGCTCGGCGGGAATCGACGCCGGCCTCGCCAGCAGCATCGTCAACGGTCCCGGCCAGTACGCCGCCGCCAGCCGGCGCGCCGTCGCCGGCAGCGGCCCGACCTGCGCAATCACCTGATCGAGGTCGGCCGCGATGAGCGCGACCGCCCGACCGGCCGAGCGGCCCTTCACGGCGAACAGGCGCGCAATCGCCGCCGCCGAAAATGGATCGGCGGCGAGCCCGTACAGCGTGTCGGTGGGAATGGCGGCCACGCCGCCGCCCCGGATGACCGTGGCGGCTTGAGCAACCGAGCGCACGCGTCGCATCGGCGTCGCTTAGAAGCGGATCTTGACGTCCTTCTTCGCCGTGACGTGGATGCTGTCGATGAACCGGATGCGGTGCGGGTTGTTCTGCATGATGACGGAGCTGGTGCGGACGCCGTCGCCGAAGAAGCGCACGCCTTTCATCAGATGGCCGTCGGTGACGCCGGTCGCGGCGAAGATGATGTCGTTGCCGGGCGCGAGATCCTTGGACTTGTAGATCCGCTTGAAGTCGGTGATGCCCATCGCGCGGCAGCGCTCTTCGTGCTCCGGCTTGCTCACGACCAGGCGCGCGAAGATCTCGCCGTTCAGACACCGCATCGCGGCTGCCGTCAGCACGCCTTCAGGCGCCCCGCCGGTTCCCATGAGCGCGTGCACGCCCGTGCCGCGCGCGGCCGCCGTGATGCCGGCGGAGAGATCGCCGTCGCCGATCAGCCGGATGCGCGCGCCGGCCCTGCGGATATCCGCAATGAGCTTCTCGTGACGCGGGCGATCGAGCACGATGATCACGAGGTCGTCGACGTCGCGGTCGAGACACTTCGCGATCGCGTTCAGGTTATCTTCGACGGGCGCGTCGAGATGCACGGCGTGCTTGCTGCTCGGGCCGACGACGAGCTTTTCCATGTAGAGGTCGGGCGCGTGCAGCAGGCCGCCCTTGTCGGAGGCGGCGAGCACGGCGATGGCGCCGGGGGTGCCGAGCGCGCACAGGTTCGTGCCTTCCAGCGGATCGACGGCGATGTCGATTTCGTCCCCGCCGCGGCCGACTTTCTCGCCGATGTACAGCATCGGCGCTTCGTCGCGCTCGCCTTCGCCGATGACGATCGTGCCGGCGATGTCGACGCTGTCCATCACCTTGCGCATCGCCTCGACGGCGACCTGATCGGAGTGATGACGCTCGCCCTGGCCCATCGTATGCGCGCATGCGATCGCGGCCTGCTCGACGACGCGCAGGAATTCGAGAGAGAGGTCTGAATCCATATGTCGAAGTTAGAAGTTAGAAGTAAAAAGTCAGAACTACGGTTTCCAGGCAGGCAACTCGCAGCGAGAAGGCTTGTCGGTGCGGTAGCCCAGTAAGTAGTCCGCCTGCATCAGTGTATGGATTTCCCGGGTGCCTTCGTAGATGACGGCGCCTTTGCAGTTGCGGAAGAATCGGCCGACGGGATATTCGTCGGAGTAGCCGTTCGCGCCGTGAATCTGGACGGCGTCTCCCGCCGCGCGCTCCGACGCGACCGTCGCGAACCACTTGGCGAGCCCGGTTTCCTTCGTATTCCGCCGCCCTTCGTTCTTCATCCAGCCGGATCGCAGCCAGAGCAGCCGCGCCGCCTCGTAGTCCGACTCCATGTGCGCGATCATCTGCTTCACGAGCTGATGCTGTGCAATCTCCACGCCGAACGTGTGGCGCTCCTTCGCATAGCGCACGCTGGCGTCACGGCAGGCGCGAATGAGGCCGGTGGCGCCCGCGGCCACGGTGTACCGTCCCTGATCGAGGGCGAACATCGCGATCTTGAAGCCCTCGCCCGGACGTCCCAGCATATTCTCTTCGGGAACTTCCATTCCGTCCATGACGAAATATCCGGTGTTCCCGGCGAGAATCCCCCACTTTTCCTTCAGCGGCCCGCTCGAAAAGCCCTTGAACGTCCGCTCGATGATGAACGCGCTGATGCCCGACGGATCGCGCTGCTGCTTCTTCTGCGGGTCCGTCCACGCGAACACGAGGAAGTTGTCGGCGACGTCGGCGAGCGAGATCCACGTCTTCTCGCCGCTGATGACATACCGATCGCCCTTCTTCACGGCGGTGGTCTGGATCGCGCGCGCGTCGCTGCCCGCGCCCGGTTCGGTGAGGCCGTAGCCCGCCAGCTTGTCGCCCTGCGCCTGAGGGACGAGGTACCGCCGCTTCTGATCGTCGTTGCCCCACGCGAGCAGCGTCAGGCAGTTCAAGCCGACGTGCACGGACATGATCACGCGAAGCGACGTGTCGACGTACTCGAGCTCCTCGCTCGCGAGTCCGAGCGAGATGTAGTCCGTCCCCGCGCCGCCGTACTGCTCCGGCACGCTGACGCCGAGCAGGCCCAGCCGTTTCAGGCCGGGCACGATGCGATCGCGATCGAAGAAATGCGTCCGGTCGTGTTCGCGGATGTGCGGTGCGACTTCCCTGGCGCCCCACTCCCGCACCGTCTGCTCGAGCAGCCGATGTTCGTCGGTGAGGTCGAAGTCGATCATGCCGCCGGCTTGCGGAAGAGGATCTCGCGCTGGTTGTTCTTGAGGAGGAACGAGTCCGACACGCGGAGCCCCGAGAACAGCTTGATGATGTCGCGGTTGAGGAGGCTCGACTGGCGTCCGCGCAGCGCGGGATAGGCGCGCGCGCGCAGGTTCACGCCTTCGTCCGACACGATGAACTTGTTGTAGTAGCTGTCGCCGCCGTTCTGCGGCGCGGTACCGAAGAAGCCGAGCAGCGCGCCCTCGGGCCGCAGCACGCGCGTCAGCTGATCCGCGAGCTTCTGCGCGGCCGGACGGTCGAGGTAGTCGATGAAGTCCCAGCACAGGATGCCGTCCACCGACGCGGCGTCCTGGGTGAACTTCCGCGCGAGGAAATCGCCGAACTCGTCGACGCGGCCCTCGCGGACGTGGCGATCGAGATCCGCGAACAGATCGGTGACGAAGATCTTGCAGCCGAGCTGCTCGCCGAAGTACGCGACGTTGCTGCCGACGACGGGGCCGAGATCGATGAGCACCGGCCCCTCGCGTGAGGTGAGGCAGCTCAGGAATTTCTTGAGGGCTTTCGTCGAGAAAAGAGGATCCGCGTCGGCGACCGGCGGCTGAAGCGCCGCCGGCTCCGAGTCGCTCCTGCGGGCCGAGATCTTGTCGAGCAGTCCCAACGTCTAGACGCCGACGCGCTGCGGCTGCTGTGCGCCCTGCGGCGCCTGCGGCTGCGCGGCCGGCTGCTGCGGCTGCGCCGCCTGGGCCGGCTTGGCCTGCGGCTGCGGTGCGCCGCCCTTACGCTGCATGTCGATGCTGCCCTTGAAGTGCGCGCCCTCCGCAATCGCGATGCGCGGCGCGATGAGGTCGCCTTCCACGGACCCGTTGTCGCGGATGTCGACCTTGTCCGAGGCCGTGATGTTGCCGTTGACCTCGCCGAGCACGATGACCGACTTGGCGAAGACCTGCGCCTTGATCCGACCGTTGGGCCCGATCGTCAGCACGTGATCACGAAGCTGGATGGTGCCTTCGACGTGACCTTCGATCGTCAGGTCTTCGCTGCCATTCAGCTCGCCTTTGATGACGACGGACTTGCCGATGTTCACGATGTCCTTCTCCATGCTATTCCCCGCTTCTGTTCTCGGGCTGGGTGTCGCCGCCACGTTCGGCGCTGCTTGGGGCGGGGGGGCTGCCGGTTGTCCGCTCGTGGGTCGGACGGCTTCATCACGTTTCCACATCACGCTTCCTTATTTCTGCTCTATCGGTTTGTGGGGAGCCGCCAGTATAGGTGCGCCCCTGATTTCTGTCTACCTCCTTTTAATGCTGAGGTTTAGCGCCGATGCTACACTTGACGGATCGCGATGCGTATCTATTTTGACTACAACGCGACGACACCGCTCGTTCCGGCGGTCGCCGACGCCATGTCGGCGTCCATGCGCGATGTCTTCGGCAACGCTTCGAGCGTCCATCACTTCGGCCAGCAGGCGAAGGCCGCGATCGACGCCGCCCGCTCATCCGTCGCCGCGCTGATCGGCGCCGATCCGCTCGAGCTCGTGCTGACCGGCAGCGGTACCGAGTCCGACAACTTCGCGATTCGCGGCGCGGCTGAAGCGCTCGAGCCCGCGAAGCGCCGGCATCTCATCGCGAGCGCGATCGAACACGAGGCCGTGCTCAACACGCTGAAAGCCCTGGCGCGGCGCGGCTGGACGGTCACGCTGCTACAAGTCGATCAATCCGGCATCTTGTCAGCTGATCAATTGAAGTCGGCAATGACCGACGACACCGCGCTCGTGTCGGTCATGCACGCGAACAACGAGATCGGGACCGTCCAGCCGATCGCCGAGCTCTCGGCAATCGCCCACGCGCACGGCGCGCTCATGCACACCGACGCGGTGCAGTCGGTCGGCAAGATTCCGGTCGACGTCCGCGCGCTCGGCGTCGACCTGCTGTCGCTGTCGGCGCACAAGTTCAACGGACCGAAGGGCGTCGGCGCGCTCTGGGTGCGTCGCGGCGTCCGGCTGCAGCCGATTCTGACCGGCGGCAAGCACGAGCGTGGACGCCGCGCGGGCACGGAGAACGTCGCGGGCATCGTCGGCATGGGTGTGGCCGCCGCGCTGGCGGCCGCGAAGCTGACACCGGAGGCGGAGCGCCTCGCCGCGCTCAGAGATCGCCTCGAGCACGGCATCCTGCGCGCGGTCACCGGCACCGTCGTCAACGGCGCGCTCACGCCGCGCGTGCCGAACACCACGAACATCAGCTTCGACCGCGTCGAGGCCGAGAGCCTGCTGATTGCGCTCGATCTCGAGGGCGTTGCCGTCTCGACCGGATCGGCCTGCTCGTCAGGAACCCTCGAGCCGTCGCACGTGCTGAAGGCGATGGGCTTTCCGCCGCATCGCACGCAGAATTCGCTGCGCTTCAGCCTGGGCGTCTTCTCGACCGAGGCCGAAGTCGATCGCGTGATCGAGGTGCTGCCGAAGCTCGTCGACAAGCTTCGAAACCTGACGAAGAAGGCAACCGCGTAATGCGCATCGTCGTAGCCATGTCGGGAGGCGTCGACTCGTCGGTCGCCGCGGCCCTGCTCGCCGAGCAGGGTCATGACGTCATCGGTTTGTCGATGCAGTTGTATGACCAGAGCGGCGACCACCAGTTCGGCAGCTGCTGCTCGATCGAGGACCTCCACGACGCGCGGCGTGTGGCGACGGCCATCAACATCCCGCACTACATCCTGAACCTCGAGAAGCAGTTCAACCGCCACGTCGTCAGCAACTTCGTCGGCGAGTACGCCGCCGGACGCACGCCGCTGCCCTGCGCGCACTGCAACAGCGACCTGAAGTTCACCGAGCTGCTCGACCGTGCCGGCGGATTCGGCGCCGATGCGGTCGCGACGGGACACTACGCCCGCGTCGAGCGGACGGCCGTCGGCCGGTATCAGCTGAAGCGCGGCGTCGACGCCTCCAAGGATCAGTCGTATTTCCTGTTTTCGCTGACGCAGGCGCAGCTCGCGCATGCGATCTTCCCGGTCGGCGATCGGCCGAAGGACGCCGTGCGGGCGTACGCGCACCAGCGCAAGCTCCCGGTGGCGTCCAAGCCGGACAGCCAGGAGATCTGCTTCATCCCCGATCACGACTACGCGAGCTTCGTCACGAAGCATTCGCCGGAGCTCGCGCGGACCGGCGACGTCATCGACGAGTCGGGCCAGGTGCTCGCGCACCACGGCGGCATCCATCGCTTCACGATCGGCCAGCGCAAGGGTCTCGGGTTGTCGACGTCGCCGACGGGCGCGCCGATGTACGTGCTCGCGCTCAAGCCCGAAGAGCAGCAGGTCGTGGTGGGACCGAAGGCGTCGCTCGAGCGGACCACGCTCACCGCGTCAGGCGTGAACTGGATTGACGGCGTACCGGATGCGCCTGTGCGCGCGGCGGTGCAGATCCGCCATCGCCATCCTGCGGCTGCGGCAAGCGTGAGGGTGTCGGGAGATGGGCGCGCCGAGGTGGTATTCGACGCGCCTCAGATTGCGATCACGCCGGGCCAGGCCGCCGTCTTTTATGACGGCGACGTCGTCCTCGGCGGGGGGTGGATCGAGTAGGGATTAGGGCTTTGGGGATAGGGATTAGGAGAGGGCTACGCGGTTAGAAGCGTGTAGCCGTATTCCTGTGCTCGTGTGACGGCAAGAACGCCGGCCGTGACAATGCGACTGTTGGGAATGGCGTTGCCGGCCAGTTCCTTATACACCGCGTCTGCCTTCTGGCCGGTCTCCTCCGCAATGCGCTCAGCGACGCCGCGCGTCGCCATGCCGCACACGGCGAAGCGAGTTCCCATCCTGGTTAGATCCTGAATCGTGGAC
>DATNBT010000436.1:0-7869 GCA_035571855.1 Vicinamibacterales bacterium | reverse complement strand
TGTTCCGCTGACCTGTTGCCGCCGACGCGCCGGGATTCGAGCACTGCGCGTTCGTGCTTCCCGCGAGCGTGATGGTCGTCGCCTGGGTCACGGTCCGTCCGGCGGCCGACTGAAAGAATGCGCTCGCCGCGGTGATCGCGTTCTTGATCAGATCCTGATCCGCGACCTGCGTTCCCGCCTCGAATGTGAACGTGAACAGCCCGGACGTCGTCGTCGTCGTGCTCGTTGCCGTAGCCGGCGCTGTCGTCGTCGTGGTTGTCGTCGAACCGCCTGAAGACGAAGAAGACGGCGCTGAAGGAGAACTGCTGCTCGAGCCGCACGCGGCCGCGAACACACACGTGGCGCACACGAGAGCGAGCGCTGATTTGGGCATGCGAGAATCTAGCTCATCCGACTCTGCCCGACAAGAGTCAGTGCGACGCCGACAAGAATCATCGCGGTGCCGGCGACGCTCCAGAGCGACAGCTGCTCGCCGAGAAACACCGCGCCGAGCACGACGGCGATCGCCGGTGTAAATACGGCGAAAAGACTCACGCTCGTCGAATGCCACGTGCGCAGCAGCGAGAAATAAATCAGGAAGGCGACGACGCTGCCGACGAGCGCGAGATAGCTGACGGCCGCCCACGACTTCGCGTCGGGCGGCAGCGCCAGCGTCTCTCCGCTGGCGAGGGCGGCGGCCCCGAGGACGATCGCGCCGACGACGGTCGTCGCCGCGTTCAGCGCCGCGGGATGCAGAGAGCCGCCATGCCGCTTCGTGGCGACGTTCGAAATCGCCGCGCAGACGACGGCGCCGATGACCGCGATCATGGGACGCGCGGCCGCAGCGTTGACGCTGAGGCGGTCGCCGAAGAGCGCGACGACGCCCGCGAAGGCGATCGCCGCGCCCGCGAGCTTGCGCCCTGTGAGCTGCTCGCCGGGGACGTAGACGTGCGCCGCGAGCATCGTCGCGAGCGGGAACGTGCCGAAGAGCACGGCCGTGAGGCCGCTGTCGATGTACTGCTCGGCCCAGTAGATGAGGCCGTAGTCGCCGCCGAAGAGCAGCAGGCCGACGACGAGCACGAGCGTCCACTCGGTCCGTCCCCGCGGCCACCGCGCGCCGACGATGGGCACGATCGCGCAGAGCACCGCCGCCGCAATCACGAAGCGCAGCGCGGCGACCGTGAACGGACCGAGGCCGCCGTAGCCCACCTTGATGGCCAGCCACGTCGAACCCCAGATCAGACAGAGCAGGGAGAAGAGTATGATTTTGCGCATCATGCGCAGCCTCCGCATTCTGGCCGTTCTCGCGATCGCCTGTCTATTGCCGGCTCATACCGGCGCGCAGACCAAGGCGCCCGTCTTCGAAGTGGATCCGCACTGGCCGCAGGTCCCGAACAACTGGGTGCTCGGCGAGACGACGTCCATTTCCGTCGACAGCCACGATCACATCTGGGTGCTGCACGTGCCGCAGTCGATTCCCGAAGCGCAGCGCGCGAACGCCGCGCCGCCGGTGCTCGAGTTCGATCAGAGCGGGAAGCTGCTCGCGAGCTGGGGCGCGCCGACGGACGGCTCGCCCTGGGTCGGACGCGAGCACGGCATCTTCGTCGACGACAAAGACTTCGTGTGGATCGGCGGCCGCGCCGGCTGGCCGCGGCAGACCATGCCCGGGGTCAGCGACGACATGATCCTGAAGTTCACGACGGCCGGAAAATTCGTCATGCAGATCGGCCGCAGCGGCCAGAGCAAAGGCAACCTCGATACGGAGAACGTGCACCAGGCGACGGACGTCTTCGTCGACACCCGCGCGAAAGAGGTGTACGCCGCCGACGGCTACGGCAACAAGCGCGTGATCGTGTTCGACTCCGAGACCGGGAAGTTCAAGCGGATGTGGGGCGCGTTCGGCAATCCGCCGCCGGCGACGTTCGCGCCGAACCCGGCGGTGCCGCAGCCGCAGACGACGCCCGACGGTCCGCCGGAGTTCGGCCTGCCGCACGCCATCAAAGTCTCGCGCGACGGCGTCGTCTACGTCGCGGATCGCATCAACAACCGCATCCAGATGTTCACGACGGCGGGCAAGTATCTGAAGCAGGTGCGCGTCGCGAGTGACGTCGCCGGCGGCGCCGGCAACGTCGTCCCCGTGCCCGCCGGCTTCGCGTTCTCGCCGGACAAGAAGCAGCAGTTCCTCTATGTCGTCGACTCCGGCTTCATGCGCATCGTCATCTTCGACCGGCAGACGATGACGCAGATCGGCGCGGTCGGGATGAAAGGCAAGGGCGCCGGCGAATTCGACATCGTCCACCACATGGCGGCGGATTCGAAGGGCAATCTCTATACGGGCGAGATCGTCAACAATCGCCGCGCGCAGAAGCTCGTGCTGGTGAAAAAGTGAGGGCTGCGGGCTCAGGGCTCAGGGCCGGCGTCGCGCTGGCGCTCCTGCTCTCGGTCGCGGTGTCCGCTCAATGGTCTCCGTACGTTCGTCCGGGGACGCCGGCGCTTGACGCGCCGCCGCCGCGACTGCCGAATGGAAAAATCGATTTCTCCGGGACGTGGGAAAGCCGCCAGCCGCCGAGCGGGAGGTTGGGCGGGCCGATGGTGCCGAACCTGAATCCCGCGACCGATCCGCCGCTCGCGAACTTCGCGAACATCGCGCAGAACTTCAAGGACGGCCTGCCGTTCACGCCGTGGGCGGCGGACCTGCGCAAGCAGCGCATGGCGACGAATTCGAAAGACAATCCCGACGCGCACTGCCTGCCGCTCGGGTTCATGCAGCTCCACACGCACTCGCAGCCGCGCAAGGTCGTGCAGAACGTCAACGACCTCGTGATCATGTACGAGGCGAACTACGGCCTTCGCAACATCTATACGGACGGCCGCCAGCTTCCGTCCAGCGATCCGCAGCCGTGGTGGTACGGCTATTCAGTCGGGAAGTACGCGGGCGATACGCTCGTCGTGGAGACGATCGGCCTGCGAGACGACGGCTGGCTCGACGTCAACGGCGCACCGTTCACCAGCGGCGCGAAGATCACCGAGCGCTTCCGCCGTCCGACTTACGGCCGCATGGAGATCGACGTGACGATCGACGACGCGAAGGCGTACACGAAGCCGTGGACCGTTCGCATCAACTGGCGTCTGGGCGTGGACGAAGAGCCGTTCGAGTTCATCTGCAACGAGAACAATCGGGACGTCGCACACTTGAAATAGGGGCTGGGGGCCATGTGTCCAACCCCTAGTCCCTAGCCCCCTACTTCTTCACCCGCTGCGAATAGTTGATAAATCCCTGCTCTTTGCAGTGGTCCTGGGCATAAGGCGCGTCCGCGAGGCCGACGACGTCGCTACCTTTATATATACCCTTCAAATAGACCGGGTCGTCCGCCTCGTAGGCGCGCGTCAGCTTCAGCGTCTTCGGATCGAGCGTGAAGCGTTCGACGACGTGGAGCTGGTCGCTGTTGCGGACCGGCCCGTTGAGGACGCCTGGGAGGAAGCGCTCGGTGTCGACGACGAGCGTGTCGCCGTCCCAGTGGCCGATCGAGTGGCCGGCGCGCGTGGGCTTCGCGTCGCGCGGATGGCCCTTCATGTTCAGGTAGACGGTGCGCTTCAGCCCCATCTGGCCGTAGAGGATCTCGATCGTCGCCGCCTTCTGCGTGATCCGGTTGACCGGGCCGTCGAACGTCCAGTCGAAGACGATGCTCGTCGTCTCGCAGTGGAAGCGCGGGTTGTCCATCTGCTTGAACTCCGCCGCGGCCTTCGTGCCGGCGTCCGTCAATTCGGTGCCGCCGTAGAGACGTGGACCGGCCGGGGCGCCGCGACGTCCGCCGCCGCCGCGCGCCTGCGGACCGCCGGCCGCGTCGATGTCTTTCAGGCTGCTCAGCGGAACGAGCCCGCCGCCCGTGCCGCGGGGATTGGCCATCACGACCTGCTCGGCGGCCCAATCGCCGGAGATGTTCGGCTCTCCTGATGGCTGACGCAGCGGACGATTGGCCGCGTTCGGCGTCGCGACCGGACCGCGCACTTCGGTGATCTTGCCGCCGTCGCCTTTGACGTACTGGCCGTAGCGATCCATGTGCGTGCCGTCCTTGAACCGGATCGTGTTCAGGTAGCAGGAGCTCGGATCGACGCGGTCGGGCGCGGCCTCGACCGTCACCTCTTTGCCGACCGGAAACTGTTCCTTGTTCCATCCGGATCGCCGCAGCACGTGCACCGAGCGCATCTCGCAGCGGTGGTGCGACAGCTTGCCGTCGGGCTCCTTCACGTCGAAGTACAGCCAGGAATGCGGATTCACCAGCTCTACCTTGGTGAGGATGCCGTCGTACGTCACGGACTTCGACAGATCGAACGACCCGCCGCCGTGGTGCGCGAACGCAGCAGGCGAGGCGAGCGTGAGCAGGACGGAGGTGACGGCAATGTGTCGCATCATGCGGCAGATGCTACCACCAGCGGGCGGCCCGATAGGCCTGACAGGCCTGAAGGCCTGTACTACCCGGGTCTTGTTGAGCTTGAATATGCAAGGGTTTGCCGCTAGTCTTCGCTTCGCTCTCCGCTTTCTCACACGCTGAAATCGAGGGATCCCTGTGCTGAGGCGCATCGTCGGCCTGGCTCTGTGTGTCTCTGCCGTGGCCGCAACGGCGGCCGCGCAATCGTTTGGACGCAACAAGGTCCATTACGACGACCTGGACTTCCGCGTCCTCGAGACGGCGCACTTCGACATCCATTACTACAGCGCCGAACACGACGCCGTCGTCGACGCCGCCCGCCTGGCCGAGCGCTGGTACGAGCGGCTGTCGGTGACGCTCGACGATCGCTTCGACACGCGCCAGCCGATCGTCCTGTACGCGAGCCACGCGCAGTTCGCGCAGACGAACATCGTCCCGGGATTCCTGAGCGACGGGGTCGGCGGCGTGACGGATCAGGAGCGCGGGCGCGTGGTGCTGCCGTTCGCCGCCGGCCTCGGCGAAACTGATCACGTCCTCGGGCACGAGCTCGTGCACGCGTTTCAGCGCGACATCCTCAGGAAGCACGGACGCCTGATGTCGTCGCTTCCGCTGTGGTTCGTCGAAGGCATGGCGGAGTACGTCTCGATCGGCGGCCTCGACGCGAATACGACGATGTGGCTGCGCGACGCGGTGGCGTCTGACCGTCTGCCGCGCATCGATCAGCTCGAAGACCCGCAGTGGTTTCCGTACCGCTTCGGGCAGGCGCTGTGGGCGTTTCTCGCCGACCGGTACGGCGCGGCGATCGTGAAGAACAGCCTCAGCTCGAAGTCGCGCGGAAGCGCGGCGCAGCGGCTGGCCGCGTTGACGGGACAGAGCACGGCAGCGCTGTCGGAGGAATGGCACGCGTGGATTCGTGAGCGCGTGCCGGTCGAGGGCGAGTCGGATGAAACCGCGGCGTCGAAAGCCATCGTGACGCGGGCGGACGGCGGACAGCTCAACGTCGGGCCGGCGCTCAGTCCGGACGGCACGTCCATCGTGTTTCTCTCGGAAAAAGATCAGTACTCGATCGACGTGTTCCTCGCGGACGCCTCGACAGGTGTCATCTCCCGCAAGCTCGTTGAAACGGCGGAGGACCCGCATTTCGAAAGCCTGCAGTTCATCGAGTCGGCGGGCGGGTGGGATCCGGCGGGCAGGCGTGTGGCGCTCGCGGCGCTCGCGGGCGGCGCGCCGGTGCTGTCGATCTTCGACGCGCGCAGCGGAAAAATCGAACGCGAGTTTCCGATTCACGGGACCGATCAGGTGTTCGGTCCGACGTGGTCGCCCGACGGCAGGCGGCTCGCGTTCTCGGCGATGGCCGGCGGCTACAGCGATCTCTACTTCCTCGACCTCGAGAGCGGGCGGGTGCAGGCGCTGACGCGCGATCGCTTCGCGGACGTGCAGCCGGCGTGGTCGCCGGACGGCAGGACGATCGCCTTCGCCACCGACCGCTTCACCTCGTCGGCCGACACGCTCAGCTTCGGGCGGTTCCGTCTGGCGACGATTGACGTCGACACCGCGGTCGTTCACGAGCTCCCGGCCGTGCCCGGCGCGAAGAACATCGACCCGCACTGGTCGCACGACGGCTCCAGCCTGTTCTTCGTCGCGGATCCCGCGGACGTCAGCAACGTCTACCGCCTCGAACTCGCCACCGGCGATCTGTTCAAGGTCACCTCCGAATCGATCGGCGTGAGCGGCGTGACCGCGCTCAGCCCGTCGCTCTCCGTCGCCGGCGCCGACGATCGGCTGGCGTACAGCGTCTACAAGAAGGGCGCATTCGAAATTCACACGCGGGCCGTCGATCATCGTGCGCCGCGTATGGCGTTCGCGCCCCTTCGGCTCGCCCCGCCCGCGCCCGTTCGACTCGCGCCGCTCGCTTCCGTTCGACTCGCGCCGCTCGCTCAGGGCGAGGCGCTCGCGGCCGCCTCGTCGTTTACCGATCGTCCGTACCGGGCGGCGCTGTCGCTCGACCGATACGTGCAGCCGTACCTCAGCGCCGGCGGCGGCAGCACCGGCGGATTCATCCGCGGCGGCGTGGGGCTGTCGTTCGGCGACATGCTCGGCGACCGCCAGCTCGACCTCGCCGTGCAGGCGGGAGCGCACGTCGAGGATTTCATCCTGCAGGCCGGCTACACCAACCTGCGATCACGCTGGAACTGGGGCATCTCCGGCGCCCAGGTGCCGTGGCTCACCGGCTCGGCGCCCGGGCCGCTCGAGACATCGGCCGACGGATCGACGCTCTCGAGAACCGCGGACGTCTACCGCCAGCTGCATCGCGAGATCTCCGGCGTGGCGATGTACCCGTTCAGCGCCGTCAAGCGGCTCGAGTTGAGCACGGGCGTCCAGTCGATTGCGTTCGATCGTGAATCGACGTTGAGCCTGTACTCGCCGGCGACGGGGCGGCTGTTGAACCAGACGACGGGCATGTCGCCGGCGGCGCCGACGGCCACGCTGTTCGAGACAGGAGCCGCGCTCGTGTACGACACGTCGGTATTCGGCGCGGCAAGCCCCGTGCTCGGCCAGCGTTACCGGCTGTCGGTCGCGCCGACGTTCGGCAGCGTGCAGTTCACGACGCTGACGGCCGACTACCGGCGCTACTTCATGCCGGTGCGGCCGTTCACGATCGCGATGCGCGTGATGGACATCGGACGCGCCGGCGGCGGTTCCGACGATCCCCGTCTGCTGCCGCTCGCGTGGTCGCTGCGCGATCTCGTCCGCGGATACGGCGACACCGGACCCGACGCGTCCGCGCTCCCGTACCTGACCGCGACGAACATGCTCGTCGGCAATCTCGAGATGCGCTTCCCGGTGCCCGCGGCGTTCGTACATCGGCGATGGAGCGCGCTGCCGATCGAAGGCCTCATCTTCGCCGACGCGGGCAGGTTTTCGATGCGTGACGTCGCCGCCGGCTCCGCTCCGCGAACGCTCAGCAGCGCCGGGACCGGCGTCCGCATCGTCGCCGCCGGCGTCGTGTTCGAGCTCGACGCCGCGAGGACGTTCGATCCGCTGTCGCACGGCTGGACGTTCTCTTTCAACTTCCGTCCGGGGTTCTGACCTGCTCCGCTGCGCTGCCTGTGACGCCCGACGAGCAGGACGACCGGCTCGAGGGCGGCGGGAAGTTTTAGCTTTTCTAAAGGAGCGGGCCGCGGGCGGACATTTGATTGTCCGCCCGGGATAGAGGATGAGAAGCGGGTAGGGGCGTCTTGCGGGTTGCGCCAAGTCAGGCGCGGTTGCCTGGCTTAGAGCAACGTCTGTACCGCCCTCAAACAGGGTTTCTGTGGGGCTTTTCAGCGTAAACAGGCCTGAGTACGTAAGGCAGTGCCATCGGCCGTGGCAGCCGACTGCCATAAGGCCCCTACTGATGGGTTAAGGGTTTAAAGCAGTTTGATGGAGCCGAGGTCGAGGTTCAGGTCCTCCGGGGAGA
>DATNBT010000435.1:0-3327 GCA_035571855.1 Vicinamibacterales bacterium | reverse complement strand
CGTCATCTCGAAGACGCCGAGCTCGCTGGCGGCGCCGAAGCGGTTCTTGACGGCGCGGACGACGCGATGACTGTGATGGCGCTCGCCTTCGAAGTACAGCACCGAGTCGACGACGTGCTCGAGCGCTTTCGGTCCGGCGAGACTGCCGTCTTTCGTGATGTGGCCGACGAGGAACGTCGGGATGTTCTGCCCCTTCGCCGTGAACAGCAGCTGCGTCGCCGCTTCGCGGACCTGCCCGATGCTGCCGGGCGCCGACTGGAACTTCAGCGAGAAGACCGTCTGCACCGAGTCGACGATGACGAGCGCCGGCTTGATGCGCGCGATCTCTTCGAGGATGCGCTCGAGACAGGTTTCGGCGAGCAGATACAGCGGCGCCTTGCCGACGTTCAGCCGTTCGCCGCGTCCTTTGATCTGATGCTCGGATTCTTCGCCGGAGCTGTAGAGGACGGGGCCGATCGTCCGCGCCATGTTCGCGGCCGCCTGCAGCAGCAGCGTCGACTTGCCGATGCCCGGTTCGCCGCCGAGCAGCACCAGCGATCCCGGCACGACGCCGCCGCCGAGCACGCGATCGAACTCGTTGATGCCCGTCGACAGCCGCGCGTGATGTTCGAGCGCGATGTCGGCGTAGAGCTGCGCGGTGGACGAGGCGCCGGCGAGCGCGTATCGGTGTTCACCAGCAGCCGCTGCGCCCGCCCCGGCCGTCGCCGGTTGTTGACGCTCTTCGACGAACGAATTCCACGCGCCGCAGTCGTTGCACTTGCCCAGCCACTTCGGCGACTGCGAACCACATTCCTGACAGACGAAGACGACCTTGGGCGCCCTACTCATACCGGCGCTCGATCCTCGATCCGACTCTGCAGACCACTTCCCAGGGGATCGTGCCGATCGTCGCCGCCATCTCGCGCGCGTCGATCCGATCGTCGCCCTGCGCTCCGAGAATCACCGCGTCGTCTCCCGGAAACACTTCCATGCCGGTGACGTCGACGGTCAGCATGTCCATGCACACCGATCCGATGACCGGCGCGCGCCGGCCGCGAATCAGCACGTGACCGCGGCCCGCAAGACGCAGATCGATGCCGTCGGCGTAGCCCGCGGGAATGATCGCGATCGTCGTCGGCTTGTCGGCGACGAAGCGCGCGCCGTAGCCGGAGATCTCGCTCGGACGCATGCCCTTCACCGCGACGACCTTGCTCCGCAGGCTCATCACCGGCTTCAGCGGCAGCGTCGTCCCCAGCGGCGGCGGGACGATGCCGTACAACAGGAGACCGGGACGCACGCGGTCGTACCACACGCGCGAGTCGCGCAGGAACGCCGCGCTGTTCGACGCGTGGATGTACGGTTCGCCGCCGGACCGCGAGCTGCCGGAGCGCGAGCGGATCGCGCGCACTTCCTTCAATGCCTGCTCGAAGCGCGCGCGCTGCTGGTTGAACACCGGCGACTCGGGAACGTCCGCCGTCGCGAAGTGCGTGTAGACGGCGCCGAGCTCGAGGTTCTCGCTCGCGAACAGCTCCGGCAGCGATCGCTGCAGGTTGTCGAACCGGAAACCGAGACGGTTCATCCCGGTGTCGATCTTCAGGTGGTACCGGACGCGCCGCCTGTACTTCGCCGCCGCGGCCTGCATCGCGCGCGCGGCGCCCGGCGTCGAGATCGTCGGCGTCAGATTGCAGTCGAAGATGCCGTCGAGATCGCTGACGCTCATCGCGCCGAACACCAGGATCTCCGCCTTCACGCCCGCGCGCCGCAGCACCGCGCCTTCCTCGATGTCCGCGCACGCCAGCAGGTCCGCGCCCGCGGCTTCGAGCGCCTTCGCGACCTGCGGCGCGCCGTGGCCGTACGCGTTCGCCTTGACGACGGCGATCACGCCCGGCGTGCGCTGCGGCTGCTCCGCGTTCAGATGGCCGACGATGGATTGGTAGTTCGAGGCGAGGGCGTCGAGGTCGATGCGGGCAACAGTCGGCCGGATCACTGATTGCCCGCCGCAAGGTTTTCAAACCGCGTGTACTCGCGGATGAACGCGAGCTTCACCGTGCCGGTCGGCCCGTTGCGCTGCTTGCCGATGATGATTTCCGCCACGCCCTGCGCGTCGGTGGGCGCAGGCTGGCTCTTGTCCTGATACACGTCGTCCCGGTAAATGAACGCGACGACGTCGGCGTCCTGCTCGAGGGCGCCCGACTCACGGAGGTCGGAGAGCTGTGGACGGTGATCCGACCGCGATTCCGGCGCGCGCGAGAGCTGCGACAGGACGATGATCGGGACCGACAGTTCCTTCGCGAGGCCTTTCAGCGAACGCGAGATCGACGCGAGCTCGAGCGTGCGGTTCTCGAACCGGCCGCGGCCCTGCATCAGCTGAATGTAGTCGACGACGACGAGGTGCAGGCCGTGCTCGGACGCGAGCCGCCGGCACTTGGCGCGCATCTCGAGGACGCCGATCGACGGCGTGTCGTCGATGAAGATCTTCGCTTCGCTCAGCGTGCCGATCGCCGTGGACAGCCTCGACCAGTCGCGCTCGCCGAGGAACCCGCCGCGCAGCCGGTGCGCGTCGATGCGCGCCTCCGAGGTGAGCAGGCGCATGAACAGCTGCTCCTTCGACATTTCGAGCGAGAAGAAACCGGTCGTCATGTCGGTCTTCGTGCCGACGTGCTGCGCGATGTTGAGGACGAGGCTCGTCTTCCCCATCGACGGCCGCGCGGCGACGATGACGAGGTCGCCGGACTGCAGGCCCGACGTCATCTCGTCGAGATCGGTGAACCCGGTCGGCACGCCGGTGACGAGCTCCTTGCGCGCGCTGAGCTTCTCGATCGTCTCGAGGCTCGCGTGCGCGAGGTCGCGCAGCGACACGAAGCCGTCGCGCACCTTGTCGTCGGCGATCGCGAAGATCGCGTGCTCGGCCTGATCGAGGATGACGTCGGCTTCCTCGGCGCCCTCGTACGCCGTCGCGAGGATCTTGTTCGCCGAGAAGATCAGGTTTCTGAGGGTGGACTTCTCTTTGATGATGCGCGCGTAGTGCTCGACGTTCATCGAGCGCGGCACGCCGTCGACGAGGGCCGCGATGTACGCGGGCCCGCCGACTTCATCGAGCTCGCCGGACCGGCCGAGCTCGTCTTTCAGTGTGACGAGATCGATGGCGCCGTTGCGCTCGGCAAGGGCCACCATCCTGTCGAAGATGCGGCGGTGGGCGTCGCGGAAGAAATCTCCCGCGTCGATGACCTCCGCCGCCAGGTTGAACGCGTCGTTGTGGAGCAGAATCGCGCCGAGGACGGATCGCTCCGCTTCGAGATTATGCGGGAGCGTTCGCTCCTGAACCGTGGCCTCTGGCATGTCGAACTT
>DATNBT010000434.1:0-7948 GCA_035571855.1 Vicinamibacterales bacterium | reverse complement strand
CCAACATCATCTGGGGCACAAACATTATCTGGGGCACGATGTCGGAGGACAACATCGTGTGGGGCACGATGGCCGACGACAACATCATCTGGGGCACGTCGTTCGACGACAACATCATCTGGGGAACGACGACCAGCGGCGGCGACAACATCATCTGGGGCACGAGCGCCGACGACAACATCATCTGGGGAACCTCAGACGACAACATCATCTGGGGCACGTCGGCGCCGGTCTTCTAAACGACGACCATGGAGCGGATGCCTTACCAACCGGAGCGGGACGACGCGGTGGCGATTGCGCTGCCGCAGCCGAATCCGCTGCACGACCCGAACGACTGGCGGGCGGGTCTGCCGACGCTGACGGGCGCGCTCGTCACGCTGCGCGAGCTGCGCAGGAGCGACGCCGCGTCCCTGTTCGCGTCGCTGACGACGGAAGAAGTGGCGCGGTTCATCTCGCCGCCGCCGGCGAGCGTCGAAGGCTTCGAGAAGTTCATCGCCTGGACGCATCGCCAGCGCGCGGCCGGCCAGTACGTGTGCTTCGCGATTGTGCCGCGCGGATCCGATGCGGCCGCCGGACTGATTCAGGTTCGCAGTCTGTCGCCGCTCGATTTTCAGGCGGCTGAATGGGGTTTCGCACTCGCGTCAGGGTGCTGGGGGACGGGCATGTTTGTCGAAAGCGCCGAGCTCACTCAGAACTTCGTGTTCGATACCGTCGGGGTCCGCCGGCTCGAGGCGCGCGCCGCGCTCGCGAACGGGCGCGGCAACGGAGCGCTCCGCAAGCTCGGCGCGGTGCAGGAAGGCGTGCTGCGCCAGTCGTTCGTCCGCAACGGCGTCTGGTACGACCAGGCGCTGTGGACGATTCTCGAGAGCGAATGGCGTCAGGCTAAGGCGGTGTGGACGTCCTAGCTTTCTTCCGCTCCGCCGTCGTCGAGTAGCCTCGATCGCGATCGATATCCTGCACGTGCACCGTCACTGACGCCAGTCCCGGAAGCTCACCGACAAATCGATCGATTTCGTGTCCGAGCGTCTGCGCCGCGCGGACGCGTACGTCCGCCGTGCGCCCCGGCGTGTCGTTCCCCGCTGCCAATGTGACGTGCAGAAAACGCTGCGTGTCGTCGCCGCCGACATGCGCGTCGGTCAGCGGAACGATCGCGTGTTTCAGGTTGTGCAGGTTGATCATGGGCACTTCCGCAGGAATGTTTTCCCCCGGGCCCCTGGGATTCGGCATTTTGAAGTTCGCGACGACCTGCACCAGATGATCCAGTAAACGTCTGGCGTTAAAGCCAGTTGTGCGCTCGAACTCCTCGCCGAGCCATTCCTGCGGAACGTACAACCTGAGATGCGGCATGGCGTGATCCTACCCTTAACCCCTTTCCCCTGTGCCGTTTGCCCTTCGCTCCAGGTCTTTCGCTTATACCGTCAGTGCAACACCCCCCTATTTCATCTGGTATTGGACGCAACCTACCGCTCCTGCTAGGTTTGCCCGCGATCGACCGGCTTTCCGGCGGTCTGCTATATCAGGAGCGAAACCAAGGAGACATCGATGCGTGTACTCGGGAGGTTTATCGCTGCTCTCGCCCTCACCCTGATCGTGCCTGCGGTGGCATTTGCGCAGGCGTCGATCTCTGGCACCGTGAAGGACGCGTCCGGCGCCGTGTTGCCGGGCGTGACCATCGAAGCGGCCAGCGACGTGCTGATTGAGAAAGTCCGCAGCGCGACAACCGACGGCAACGGTCGTTTTCAGATCGTCGACCTGCGGCCGGGCCAATACACGGTGACGTTCACGCTGACGGGCTTCAGCACGATCAAGCGTGAAGGCATCCAGCTGTCCGGCACGGCGCAGACCGTCGTCGACGCCGATCTGAAAGTCGGCGCCGTGGCGGAAACGATTACGGTGACCGGCGAGACGCCGCTTGTCGACGTCACGAGCACGAAGCGCGAATCGGTGCTCGATCACGACACCGTGCAGAACCTGCCGAGCTCGAGACAGTACTTCACGCTCGCGCGCATGATTCCCGGCACGACCGGCGGCGGCACGGACGTCGGCGGCAGCGGCAACGCGGGCGCCAGCGGCATCGCGGACGTCGGCCAGAGCCTCACGGTGCACGGCAGCAAGAACGTCGACCAGCGCATCATGCTGAACGGCGTCTCGATCATGACGCTGCAGGCCGGCGGCAACATCGGCGGCCAGCAGCCGGACGTGGGCTCGGCGGCGGAAATCGCCGTCGACACGTCGTCGCTGTCGGCCGAAGGCGCCACGGGCGGCCTCCGCATCAATTTCATTCCGAAGGACGGCGGCAACACGTTCGGGAACTCGACGTTCTTCACGTTCGCGAACAAGTCGATGCAGGGCAACAACTACACCGACGCGCTGAAGGCCGCGGGCCTCGCGACGCCGACGCAGATCGACTTTGTCTACGACCTCAACGAGTCGCTCGGCGGGCCGATCAAGAAGGATCGCATCTGGTTCTGGTTCTCGACGCGCTACAACAACTCGGCGAACTTCGCGGGCATCTTCCAGAACGCCAACGCGTGGAAGCCGAACCTCTGGTCGTACGTGCCCGACACGAGCGCGCCGGCGGAGAACCGCGGCAACGTCTATCAGAACAACCTGCGCCTGACCTTCCAGGCGACGTCGAAGATCAAGATCGCGGCCGAGCAGAAGGTCGACAAGTGGTGCAACTGTCCGAACAACATCAGCGCCACCGTGGCGCCTGAAGCCGGACGCGATCGCCGCTTCCCGCGGCTGCGCCAGGAGCATCTCGAGTTCACATCGCCTGTGACGAGCAAGCTGCTCATCGAAGGCGTCGGCATGCACCTCTTCGAGCGCTGGGGCAACATGGACCTCCGCGGCACGGACAACGGCGGATCGCTCAGCGACCCGACGCAGGTCGCCGCGCAGCCGAACATGATCTCCGTCCTCGAGCAGTCCAGCAACCTGACGTACCGCAACGGCACGACGTACAACAACACCGTGGTGCCGAATTACACGTACCGCGTCGCCGCGACGTACGTCACCGGCACCCACGCGATCAAGGCCGGCTGGAACGACACGTTCGGCTTCCTGAACGCGCTGAACTACGGATTCAATCCCGTCAGCTTCACGTTCCTGAACGGTGCGCCGACGTCTCTGACGGAATACATCGTTCCGTACACGACGAAGCAGGAAGAGAACCACGACTTCGGCATGTTCGTGCAGGACAACTGGAAGTTGAACCGCATGAGCATCACCGGCGCGATCCGGTACGACTGGTTCAAGAGCAGCTTCCCCGAACAGCCGCTCGGCGCGGGCGGAGCGCTCGTCGGCCTCGCCAATCGCAATATCGACTTCGCGGCGACCGACGACTTGAACTGGAAGGACATCACCTATCGCAGCGGCTTCGTCTACGACGTCCGCGGCGACGGCAAAACCGCGATCCGTCTTGCCGCCAACAAGTACCTGCTCGGGCAGACGCTGAACGGCCTCGGGACCAACCCGAATCCGATTCTCACGCTGCAGACGACCACCACGCGCTCGTGGAACGACGCAAACAAGAACTTCAACCCGGACTGCGATCTCACGAACAAGGCGGCCAACGGCGAGTGCGGCGGCGTCGCGCAGAACTCGTTCGGCTCGACGAACGCAGCCATCCAGTACGATCCGGACGTCCTGACCGGCTGGGGCCACCGTCCGGCGAACTGGGAGTTCTCGGGCGGCGTTCAGCAGCAGCTGCCGTACCGGATGTCGATCGACGTCACGTACTTCCGCCGCATCTGGGAGAACTTCGAAATCGTCGACAACACGCAGGTCGCGGCGAGCGACTTCACGCCGTTCAACATGACCGTGCCGACCGACTCCCGTCTGCCGACGAGCGGCCAGCAGCTGACCTACTACAACGTCGTGCCGGCCAAATTCGGCCAGCAGACGCTCTACCACACGCTGTCCGACAAGGTCGGCAACGAGTACGAGCACTGGAACGGCGTCGACATCGTCCTGAACGGACGCCTGAACAACGGCATGCGCTTCCAGGCGGGCCTGAGCACCGGCCATTCGACGGCCGACAACTGCGCGATCGTCGCGCAGCTGCCCGAGGCGCTGACGTTCGGATCGGTCAACGCGGCCGGTCCGGCGAACGCGCCGGGCACACAGCTCGCCCAGCAGTTCTGTCATGAAGCCGAGCCGTGGCTGACGACGTTCAAGGCGTTCGAGTCGTACACGATTCCGAAGATCGACGTGCAGGTGGCGGCGACGTTCCGCAGCCTGCCGGGCCTCTCGGGCGGCGGCAACAGCATCGCGTCCGGCCTCGCGGCGAACTTCGTCGCGACCAACGCGTATCTGGCCGCCAACTCGAACCTCGGCCGTCTCCTCGCCGGCACGACGACGGCCACGCAGAGCACGTCGCTCAACGTCGTCGATCCGGCGTCGGTGTATCTCGATCGCGACAACGAGCTCGACCTCCGGTTCGGCAAGGTCGTGAAGTACCGGGGCATGCGCGCGACGATCAACCTCGACCTGTTCAACGCGCTCAACAAGAGCACGATCCTCACGGCGAACGCCGCCTACGCGCTCACGAACAACGTGTGGCAGTCGCCGACGACGATTACCAATCCGCGGATGCTGAAGGTGAGTTTCACGCTGGATCTTCGGTAGTTCGGGGTTCACGGTTCACCGTTCACGGTGACCACGCACGGGGCTGGAGGTAGACTCTAGCCCCGTGCTTTTTTTTCTCTTCTTCCTTTCGGGACTCTCAGGGCTCGTCTATCAGACCGCCTGGGTCCGGCAGTTCGGCGTCGCGTTCGGCGCCACCATCCACACCACGTCGCTCGTCGTCGCCATCTTCATGCTCGGTCTCGGCGCCGGCAGCTATGTCGTCGGCCTGTGGGCTGATCGTCGCTACGAGCGTGCGCCCGAGTCACTGCTGCGCGTCTACGGCATCGTCGAGCTGTGGATTGCGGCGTTCGGCCTGGCGGTGTCGCTGCTGCTCCCACGGCTCGGCGCGATGACGGCGGCAACATCTTCTTATGTCAGGGACGCGGACGGCTGGTTCGTCCTGTCGACGGGCACGTACATCGCGCAGGCCGCCATCGCGTTCGCCATCCTCGCGCCCATCACCCTGCTCATGGGCGGCACGCTGACGCTGCTGATCCGCCACCTGGTGCGGCAGGACGTCGACGTGGCCAGCGGACCGAAAATCGGCGCGCTCTACGCCGTCAACACGCTCGGCGCGGCCGCCGGCGCGTTCCTCACGGATTTCACGCTCGTGCCGGCTATCGGATTGCGGGAGACGGAATTCCTGGCGGTCGCGCTGAATATGATCGCCGGCATTGGAGCAATCGCCCTCGCCGTCGTCGCACGTCGGGCTGAAGCCGGACGCTACGAACGTAAGCGCGCCTCTGCGAACTCCACATCACCGGGCCACCAAATCACCCAGTCACCAAATCACGAGGTCGTCGTGTGGATCGCCGCCGCGCTCGCTCTCTCCGGCTTCGCGGCGATGGGTCTGGAAATCGTGTGGCTTCGCCACTTCAACGTGCTGCTCGGCGGATTCCGCGCGGTGTTCGCGCTCGTGCTGTCGGTCATGCTCGCCGGCCTCGCCGCAGGATCCCTCGCCGGAGGCCGCGTCGCGCGGACCGTGGCGTCGCCTGCCCGGGCGCTGATGATCGTGATGACGCTGCTCGTGATGGCCGCGCTCTACGGCCTGTCCGCCGGCAGCGCGGAGGCGATTGCCGCCGCGCGCGCAGGCTCCGTCTCGGAGCTGTGGTTCAACATCCGTCCGATGCTGCTCGAGATCGCCGTGCCCGCGATCCTGATGGGCGCGACGTTCCCGCTCGGCAACGCCGCCGTGCAGCACGCCGAACGTCTGGTGGGACGCCGGGCGGGCGCGTTGTATCTGGCGAATACAGTGGGCGCCGTCATCGGATCGCTCGCGGCCGGCTACGTGCTGCTCCCCCGCTTCGGCATGCAGGGATCCGCGACCGTGCTGGCCCTCGCGGCCGGCATCAGCATCGCTCCGCTCTATCTGATGGCGGCATCCTCGGTCGAGACCCGCCCCGGTGCGATGCGCGTCGCCCTCGTCTCGCTGGTCGTCGTCGCGGCGTCGCTCGACTTGTGGCTGCGGCTGCCCGCGAGCTACCTCGTCGCGCGCGCCCTGCCGGCGGTCACAGCGCCCGAAAAGATCACGGCGGTCCGCGAAGGCATCACCGAGCTCGTGGCGATCAGCGAACGCCCCGGACGCGGACGCGCCCTGCTGACCAACGGCCACGCGATGTCCTCCACCGCATTGCTGGATCAGCGGTACATGCGGGCGCTGGCCCACATTCCCCTTCTGTCGATGGATTCCCCGAAGAACGTGCTGGTCATCGGTTTTGGCGTAGGGAATTCGACGCACGCCGCGACCCTTCACCCGTCGGTCGAGCGCGTCGAGGTGGCCGATCTCTCGCGCCAGATCCTCGATCTCGCCTCGTCGTTCCGCGACGCCAACCAGAACGTGCTGCGCGATCCCAAAGTCGCGGTGTTCGTGAACGACGGACGCCAGCATCTGCAGATGCAGCCTGCCGGCAGCTACGACCTCATCACGCTCGAGCCGCCGCCGATTGCGCACGCCGGCGTCGGCGCGCTCTACTCGCGCGAGTTCTACGAACTGGCGCGCACGCGGCTGAAGTCCGGCGGCTATATGAGCCAGTGGCTGCCGGCGTATCAGGTCCCGCCGGATACCGCGCTCGCGATGGTTCGCGCGTTCGTCGACGTATTTCCGCACAGCGTGCTGTTGTCGGGCACGCAGGCGGAGTTGCTGCTGATCGGAACGACCGCGGATCACATCGATGTCGATCCGGAGCGGCTGGCGCGCGCGCTCGAGAACGAGCCGAACGTGCTCGCCGACCTCAAGCGCGTCGACCTCGGGAGCGTGAAGGAAATCGTCGGCGCCTTCCTCGGTTCGTCCGACACGCTCGCGAAAGCGACGCAGTCGACGCCGGCCGTCACCGACGATCGGCCGCTGCAGGAGTACAGCGTGCGGTCCGTCCTGGCGACGGACAGGACCGGCGTGCCGGCTGCCCTCGTCGATCTGCCGTCGGCGGCGAAGTGGTGCCCGAAGTGTTTCAGCGGCGAGGAAGCGACCGTCGACGGGCTTGATGCCTATCTCGCCCTGCTGGATGAGGCGTACCACGCGACATCGTCCGCCCGGCTCAACCCGGACGCTGCGAACGTAGCTGTAAACGTCGCCACGAACGTCGGCAGCAGGTACCTGCAGGCGGTCCTGCCGGACACGGCGAACGTGCACAACATCATCGGCGTGACGCTGCTGCAGGAGAAACGCTACAGCGAGGCCGCGGACGAATTCCGCACGGCGCTCAAGCGGCAGGAAGACTCACCGGACGCCAATAGAAACCTGGGAACGGCGCTGGCGGCGATGGGGAATGTCGAGGAAGCGATTACCTACTTGTCGCGGGCGGTGCAGCTAGCGCCGAACAACGAGTTCGCCAGGAAAGAACTCGAGGATGTTCGGCGCCGCCGGTAACGCCCGACCCTCAGGCCGGGCCTGCGATTTACTTCGCCTTCGCCGGAACCGGCATCGTCTTCAGCTTGGCCGCGAACTCCGGCAGCGCCGTGTCCGCTCCGCCCGCCGCAGCCGCGACCGGCATGTTGTACTTCGCCGCGTACTCCTCAATCGCCTTGTTCGTGCCCGGCAGATGGCTCGGCACGGCGCCCTTCGCGCGCACGACTTCCGTCACCGACTCGCAGGGATACGGATCGAGGCGATTGGCCAGCCCGAGCCGGAAGCCGTTGGTCTTGACGACCGGCTCCGACGTATAGAACGGGTCGTAGACCATCGAGATGTGCGTCATCAGATCGCCGTGGCGGATGAACCGATCTTCCATCCCGGCCTTGTCCGACAGCGGCAGGCCGTTGCGGCGAATCCAGCCGGCCTTCAGGTGATCGGTCTGGACGACGAGCACGTCGCCTTCCCAGT
>DATNBT010000433.1:0-17813 GCA_035571855.1 Vicinamibacterales bacterium | reverse complement strand
CGTCATCTCTTTCGCCGGCTTGCGGCTGCGGATCCACGACTGCAGCTGCGCCATGTAGGTGTAGACGACCGGCGTCAGATACAGCGTCACGAGCTGCGAGAAGAGCAGGCCGCCGACGACGACGAGGCCGAGCGGCTGCCGTGCTTCGCCGCCCGCGCCGTAGCCGAGCGCGATCGGGACGGCGCCGAGCAGCGCCGCCATCGTCGTCATCATGATCGGACGGAACCGGATCAGGCAGCCGCGGTAGATCGCCTGTTCCGGCGTGTTGCCCTCGCGCTCGGCTTCGAGCGCGAAGTCGATCTGCATGATCGCGTTCTTCTCGACGATGCCGATCAGCATGATCATGCCGACGAACGCGTAGATGTTGAGATCCATCCGGAAGAGGATCAGCGTCACCAGCGCGCCGAAGCCGGCCGACGGCAGGCCCGAGAGAATCGTCAGCGGGTGGATGTAGCTCTCGTACAGAATCCCCAGCACGATGTAGACGACGAGAATCGCGACGACGAGCAGCAGCGAGAGATTGCTGAGCGAGCTCTGGAACGCTTTCGCCGCGCCCTGGAACTGGCCGCTGACGCCTTCGGGAAGATTCTGTTCGGCGACCTGGCGGACCTTGCTCAGCACGGTGCCGAGCGACGCGCCGGGCGCGAGGCCGAATGAGATCGTGACCGCCGGCAGCTGGCCGTAGTGGTTGACGGTCTGCGGACCGATGACCTGCGTCGCTTTCGCGAGCGTGTCGAGCGGCACGACTGCGCCGGTGGTCGCGGCTCCGGCCGCGGCCGCGGCGCCGGGGCCCGCCGCCGTCGCGCCGCCGACGCCCGTGGCCGCCTGCGCCGCGGCGGCGTTGCCGGTGCCGGTCGCCTTGAAGTAGAGCAGCGACAGCGCCTCGGGGTCCGCCTGGTACTGCGGCGCGAGCTCGAGCAGCACTTTGTATTCGTTGACCGGCGCGTAGATCGTCGACACCCAGCGCGGGCCGTACGCGTCGTAGAACGCGTTCTCGATCGCGTTGGCCGTGACGCCGAGGGCCGCGGCCTTGTCGCGGTCGATCTCCACGTTCACCTGCGGGCTCGTGACTTCGAGGTCGCTCGTCAGATCCTCGAGGCCGTCGACCTCGCCGAGCGCCTTCACCATGTTGCGCGACGCCGCGTACAGCGCGTCGCGGTTCGGCGACTGCATCGAGTACTGATAGAGGCTCTTGCTCACCTGGCCGCCGATGCGGATCGTCGGCGGGTTCTGCAGGTACACCTGCATGCCCGTCACCGACGCGAGCTCGGGCCGAAGCTTCTCGATGATCTCGTTCGCGAGCTCTTTCCGCTCGTCGCGCGGCTTCAGGTGGACGACGATCTGTCCGAGGTTGGGGCCGCCGAGCGTGTTCGACGCGCTGCCGCCGATGGTCGACACGAGCGCCTGGACGTTCGGGTTCTTTCTGATGATGTCGGCGACGCGGCCCTGGTACTCGACGAGCTTGTCGTAGGACGTGCCCTGCGCGGCTTCGGTCGTGACGGCGAGCTGGTCGGTGTCCTGATCCGGGATGAAGCCCTTCGGCACCAGCACGAACAGCAGCGCCGTCAGCGCGAGAATCACCGCGAACGTCGCCATCGTCGCGCCGCGGTGCTTGAGGACGACCTGCAGCGTGCGGTCGTAGGCGTCGAGCATCTTCTGGAAGTAGCGCTCGCTGATCGCCGCGAAGCCTTTCTCCGGAACATGCGGGGTGCCGTCGGCTGAGGGCTTGTGCCCTTCGGGCAGATGCTTCGGCCGCTTCAGGAAGCGGCTGCACAGCATCGGCGTCAGCGTCACCGACACGACGCCGGAGATGAGGATCGCGACGCAGATGGTGACCGAGAACTCGCGGAAGAGGCGTCCGAGGACGCCGCCCATGAAGAGCACGGGGATGAACACCGCCGCGAGCGACAGCGTCATCGACACGATCGTGAAGCCGATTTCACGCGAGCCCACCAGCGACGCCGTCAGCGGGTCTTCGCCCATCTCGACGTGCCGGTAGATGTTCTCGAGCATGACGATCGCGTCGTCCACGACGAAGCCGACCGACAGGATGAGCGCCATCATCGACAGGTTGTCGAGGCTGTACCCGAGCAGGTACATGATGGCGAACGTGCCGATGATCGAGAACGGCAGCGCGAGCGACGGGATGACCGTCGCCCAGACGTTCCGCAGAAAGACGAAGATGACCATGATCACGAGCGCGAGCGTCAGCGCCATCGTGAACTGGACGTCGCGGTACGACTCGCGAATCGTGTCGGACCGGTCGTAGAGGACGTCCATGTGAATGCTGGTCGGCAGCTCCGCGCGGAACTGCGGCAGCAGGTTCTTCACGGCGTCGGCGACGGCGATCGTGTTCGTGCCGGGCTGGCGCTGGATGCCGAGCGTGATCGCGCGCTGCTCGCCGTCGGGCGTGTAGAACCACGACGCCGTCCGCTGGTCCTCGACGCCGTCGACGATCGTGCCGAGCTCGGAGAGCCGCACCGGCGCGCCGTTGCGGTACGTGACGACCATGTCCTTGTACTGATCCGCGTTCATCAGCTGGCCGGTCGCCTGCAGCGTGTACGACTTGTGCGGGCCGATCAGCGTGCCGGCCGGGACGTTGACGTTCCAGTTGCGGAGCGCGGTCTCGACTTCGTTGATGCCGATCTGGCGCGACGCGAGCGCGTGCGGGTCGAGCTGCGCGTGGACGGCGTACTTCTGGCTGCCGAGCACCTGCACCTGGGCGACGCCGTTGACCATCGAGATGCGCTGGGCGACGCGCGTCTCCGCGTACTCGTCGAGCGTCCATGGCGGCAGCGTCGTCGACGTGATGACGAGGTAGAGAATCGGCTGGTCCGCCGGATTCACCTTGGTGAACGTCGGCGGCGTCGGCATGCCCTGAGGCAGCAGGCGCGAGGCCTGCGTGATCGCCGACTGCACGTCGATGGCCGCGCCGTCGAGGCTCCGGTTCAGGTCGAACTCGAGCGTGACGAGCGTCGACCCGAGCGAGTTGACCGACGTCATCGACTCGAGGCCGGCGATCATCGAAAACTGGTTTTCGAGCGGAGTCGCCACCGACGCGCCCATCGTCTCCGGGCTCGCGCCCGGCAGCTGAGCCGTGACGAGGAGCGTGGGGAAGTCGACGTTCGGAAGGTCGCTGACCGGCAGCTGCTGATACGCGACGAGACCGAAAAGCGCAATCGCCGCCATCAGGAGGCTGGTGGCGATCGGACGTTTGATGAACCCTTCAGAGATATTCATTGAGTGACCACGATTGGCTGAGTAACGGGAATCTTCGACGTTTTGAAAAGCTTCGCCATGTAGATATAGACGACCGGCGTGAGATAGAGGGTGAGCATCTGCGAGAAGATGAGGCCGCCGACGACCGCGAGCCCCAGCGGACGCCGCGCTTCGCCGCCCGAGCCCAGGCCGAGGGCGATCGGCAGCGACCCGAACAGCGCCGCCATCGTCGTCATCATGATCGGGCGGAAGCGGATGAGGCAGCCCTCGCGGATCGCTTCAGCCGGCGACAGTCCGTGCCGGCGTTCGGCCTCGAGCGCGAAATCGATCTGCATGATCGCGTTCTTCTTGACGATGCCGATCAGCATGATCAGGCCGACGAACGAGTAGATGTTCAGCTCGTTGTTGAACGCCCAGAGCGTGATGAGCGCCCCCAGGCCCGCCGCCGGGAGCCCCGAGAGAATCGTGATCGGGTGGATGTAGCTCTCGTAGAGCGCGCCGAGCACGATGTAGACGACGCCGATGGCGATGAACAGCAGGAGGCCGAGGTTCTTCGTCGACTCCTGGAACACTTTGGCCGAGCCTTCGAACGCGATGTTGACGTTCGCGGGCAGCGTGTCGCGCGCGACCTGGCGGATGTGATCGACGGCGGCGCCGAGCGAGACGCCGGGCCGCAGGCCGAACGACAGCGACACCGACGGCAGCTGGCCCGAATGATTCACCGACTGCGGGCCGACGGTTTCCTTCATCGCGACGACGGAGCTGAGCGGAACGAGCGCGCCCCGCGGGGTCTTGAACGACAGCTTCTCGAGCGAGTCCGCGTACTGCTGGTACTTCGGATCGACCTCGGTCAGCACCCGATACTGCGTCTGATCGCCGTAGATGGTCGACGACCACTTCGGGCCGAAGCCGGTCGCGAGGACGTTCTCGATCTGCGTCGCATTCAGGCCGACGGCCGCCGCCTTGTCGCGGTCGATGACGAGGCTGACTTTCGGGCTCTTGATCTCGAGGTCGCTCGAGACGTCCTGGATCTCCGAGATCCCGCGCATCTCGTTCTGCAGGATGCGGGCGTTGGCGTAGAGCTGGTCGGTGTCGGCGCTCTGCACCGTGACGTTGTACGAGCTGCTGCCGACGCGCGCGCCGATCTGGAGCGAGCTCGGCAGGTTCACGAACACGTTGTAGTTGGGAAAGCTCAGGAGCTGCCGGCGGAGCTGCTGCGCGATCTGCTGCGCCGAGAGCGGCCGGTCGTGACGCGGCACGAGGTTGATCTGCGACTGCGCCTGGTTCGACTGGCCGTAGCCGCCGCCTCCGCCGACGCGCACCATGAAGCTCTCGACGTACGGCGTCCTGCGAATCACCTCGGCGACCTTCTGTCCCGCGGCCGCCATTTCGTAGAACGACGTGCCCTGCGCGGCGCGGATGTTGATGTTCATCTGGTCGTTGTCCTGATCGGGAATGAATCCCTTCGGGACGATGCCGAACATCTCCACGGTCGCGGCGAGAATGACGCCGAAGAGGAAGATCATGACGATCCGGTACCGCAGCACGAGCCCGAGGCTCCACTTGTAGCCGTCGAACATCCGGTCGAACGCGCGGTCCAGGAAGCCCGCGAGGCCCCGCTTCGTGTGCACGACCTGCAGGAAGCGGCTGCAGAGCATCGGCGTCAGCGTGACCGAGACGACGCCCGAGACCAGAATCGCCGCCGTAATCGTGATCGCGAACTCGCGGAACAGCCGGCCGAGGATCCCGCCCATGAAGAGAATCGGGATGAACACGGCCGCGAGCGACGTCGTCATCGTCAGAATGGTGAAGCCGATTTCCCGGCTGCCGTTGAGCGCGGCCGCCAGCCGGTCCTCGCCGTTCTCGATGTGCCGCACGATGTTCTCGAGCATCACGATCGCGTCGTCCACGACGAAGCCGATACAGAGGATCAGGGCCATCATGGACAGGTTGTTCAGGCTGAAGCCCAGCACCTGCATGACGGCGAACGTGCCGAAGATCGAGAACGGCAGCGCGAGCGCCGGGATGAGCGTCGCCGAGCCGTTGTGCAGGAACAGGTAGATGACGGCGACGACGAGGACGAGCGTGACGAGCAGCGTGACCTGCACGTCGGTGAACGCCGTGCGAATCGTCTTGCTGCGGTCCCCGCGGATCAGCATGTGCACGGCGGGCGGGAGCTGCGCTTCGATTGACGGCAGCAGCGCCTTGACGTTGTCGACCACTTCGATGGTGTTGACGCCCGGCTGCCGTTTCAGCGCGAGGTTGATGGCGCGCGTGCCGCCCTCCGGCGTGTAGAACCACGTCGCGTTCATCGTGTCCTCGACGCTGTCGAGCACGCGCGCGACCTGCTCGAGCCGCACGGGCCGGCCCTGCCGGTACGCGACGACGAGCGGCTTGAACTGATCGCCGTTCCGCAGCTGGCCGCCGGCCTTGATGTTGAACGTCTGGTGCGGGCCGTAGAGCTGGCCGGTCGGCAGGTTCACGTTCCAGTTCTGCAGCGCCTGGTCGACTTCGTTGAGGCCGATCTCCTGCGCGCGCAGCTTGTCGGGATCCACCTGCACGCGGACGGCGTACTTCGACTGGCCCCACACCTGCACCTGCGACACGCCGTTGACCATCGAGATGCGCGGAGCGATGAACTGCTCGGCGTATTCGTCGAGGACCGACAGCGGCACCGTCTTGCTCACGAGCGCGAGCTGAAGGATGTCGTTGTCCGCCGGGTTCTGTTTCCTGAACGTCGGCGGGTTCGGCATGCCCGCCGGCAGCAGCGGCATGACCTCCGAGATCGCGGTCTGCACGTCCACGGCCGCGCTGTCGATCGATCGGCCGAGATCGAACTGCAGCGTGACCTGCGTGTTGCCCATCTGGCTCTGCGAGATCATCGAGTCGACGCCGGCAATCGACGTGAACTGCCGCTCGAGCGGGCTCGCGACCGACGCGGCCATCGAGCCGGGATCGCCGCCGGGAAGTCCGGCCTGCACCTGGATGGTGGGGAAGTCGACGGTCGGCAGATCCGCCACCGGCAGCGCGCGATACGCGACGATGCCGAACATCGCGATGGCCGCCATCAGCAGGCTCGTCGCGATCGGACGCCGGATGAAGACCTCGGAGATATTCATGGTGTCTCGCTCGCCTGAAGGCTCGCGCGCCGGAGCGGCTCCGGGAGCGCGAAGGCTTAGCCGAGCGTCATTCCGTAACCAGGTTTCCGACCGCCGACGTCTCTCTGATGCGACTCGTTTTGAAGAGCTGCGCCATGTAAGTGTAGACAACAGGCGTCAGATACAACGTTAAGAGTTGCGAAAAGACGAGGCCGCCGACGACCGCCAGGCCCAGCGGGCGCCGGGCTTCGCCGCCCGAGCCGAAGCCCGCGGCGATCGGCAGCGCCCCGAGGAGCGCGGCCATCGTCGTCATCATGATTGGCCGGAAGCGGACGAGGCAGCCCTCGTGAATCGCCTCGGTCGGCGACTTGCCCTCGCGGCGCTCCGCGTCGAGCGCGAAGTCGATCTGCATGATCGCGTTCTTCTTGACGATGCCGATCAGCATCACGAGGCCGACGAATGAATAGATGTTGAGCTCGTTGCCGAACGCCCACAGGGTGATCAGCGCGCCGAGGCCGGCCGACGGCAGGCCCGAGAGAATCGTGATCGGGTGGATGTAGCTCTCGTAGAGCGCGCCGAGGACGATGTAGACGACGCCGATGGCGACGAAGAGCAGCAGGCCGAGGTTCTTCGTCGACTCCTGGAAGACTTTCGCGGACCCCTCGAAGCTGATGGTGACCGTCGCCGGCAGCACCTGCGTCGCCGCGCGCCGGATGGCCGTGACCGCGTCGCCGAGCGACACGCCGGGGCGCAGCCCGAAGTTCACCGAAACCGACGGCAGCTGGCCCGAGTGGTTCACCGACTGCGGGCCGACCGTTTCCGTCGTCTTGACGACGGTGCTGAGAGGCACGAGGGCGCCGCGCTGCGTCTTGAACGTGATCTTCTCGAGCGAATCGGCGTACTCCTGGTACTTCGGGTCGAGCTCGACCAGCACGCGATACTGCGTCGTCGGTCCGTAGATCGTCGACGACCACTTCGGGCCGTAGCCGGTCGACAGCGTGTTCTCGATCTGCGACGCATTGAGGCCGACGGCGGCGGCCTTGTCGCGATCGATGACCATGTTGACCTTCGGGCTGCGCAGCTCGAGATCGTTCGAGACGTCCTGAATCTCCGGAATCGTCTCCATCGCGTTGCTCAGGTTCTGCGCGTTCTTGTAGAGCGAGTCCTGATCCGCGCTCTGCACCGTCACGTTGTAGCTGGCGTTGCCCGAGCGGAAGCCGATCTGGAGCGACGGCGGGACGTTGACGAACCCGCGGTAATTCGGAAACCGCAGGAGCATCGGACGGAGCTGCTGCGCGATCTGCTGCGCCGACTGCTTGCGCTGCGCGCGCGGCAGGAGCTGGATCTGAATCGACGCGTTGCTGACGCTGCCGCCGTTGCCCTGGAGGTTGACGTTGAAGCTCTCGATGTTGGGGTTCTGGCGGATCATCTCCGCCGCCTTCACGGCGACCGCCGCGGTGTCGTAGTAGCTCGCGCCCTGCGGCCCGCGCAGGTTGGCGAACAGGAAGTCGCGGTCCTCGTCGGGAATGAATCCCTTCGGCACGACGCCGTACATCCACGCCGTGCCGCCCAGCACGCCGAGGAACACGGCGATCATCGCGAACCGGTGCTGCAGGACGATCGCGAGGCTCCATTTGTAGCCGTCGAACAGCCGGTCGAACGCACGATCCAGGAAGCCCGCGAGCCCTTTCTTCGCGTGCACCACGCGCAGGAAACGGCTGCACAGCATCGGCGTGAGCGTGATCGAGACCACGCCGGAGATCAGAATCGCGGCCGTGATCGTCACGGCGAACTCGCGGAACAGCCGGCCCAGCATGCCGCCCATGAAGAGAATCGGAATGAAGACCGCCGCGAGCGACGTCGTCATCGTCAGAATCGTGAAGCCGATTTCCTTGCTGCCGTTCAGCGACGCCGTCAGCCGGTCCTCGCCGAGCTCGATGTGGCGCACGATGTTCTCGAGCATCACGATCGCGTCGTCGACGACGAAGCCGATGCAGAGAATCAGCGCCATCATCGACAGGTTGTTGAGGCTGAAGTTGAGCACCTGCATCACGGCGAACGTGCCGAGGATCGAGAAGGGCAGCGCGAGGCCGGGAATGAGCGTGGCCGAGCCGTTGTGCAGGAAGAGATAGATGACGCCGACCACGAGGAGCAGCGTCAGCAGCATCGTCCACTGGATGTCGGCGAACGCCTTGCGGATGCTCCGCGAGCGGTCCTGGCGCACCTGGAGATGCACCGACGGCGGCAGCTGCGCCTCGAGCCCCGGCAGCACGTCGCGCACGGCGTCGATCACCTCGATGATGTTGGTGCCGGGCTGGCGCTGGACGTTCAGGTTGATCGAGCGGTGGCCGCCTTCTTTCGTGTAGAACCACGACGCGTTGCGCGTGTTCTCGACGCTGTCGATGACCGTCGCGACCTGATCGAGCCGCACCGGACGGCCCTGGCGATAGGCGACGATGACCGGCTTGAACTCCGCCGCGTTATTCAGCTGACCGCCGGCTTTCAGGTTGAACGTCTGGTGCGCGCCGAAGAGCTGGCCGGTCGGCAGATTGACGTTCCAGTTCTGCAGCGCCTGATCGACTTCGTTGATGCCGATGTTCTGCGCGCGCAGCTTGTCGGGATCGACCTGGACGCGGACCGCGTACTTCTGCCCGCCGTTGACCTGCACCTGCGAGACGCCGTTGACCATCGAGATGCGCGGCGCGAGCACGGTCTCGGCGAAGTCGTCCACCGTCGCCATCGACAGGGTGTTCGACATCAGGCTGAGCTGCAGGATGTCCTGGTCGGCGGGATTCTGTTTGCGGAACGTCGGCGGGTTCGGCATGCCCGCCGGCAGCAGCGGCATGACTTCGGCGAGCGCCGTCTGCACGTCCACCGCGGCGCTGTCCATCGAGCGCGCGAGGTCGAACTGCAGCGTGACCTGGCTCGAGCCGTTGCCCGACGAGGACGCCATCGAGTCGATGCCGGCGATCGTCGTCAGCTGGCGCTCGATCGGGCTCGCGACGGCCGACGCCATCGAGCTCGGATCGCCGCCGGGCAGTCCCGCCTGGATCTGAATCGTGGGTGAATCGACCTGCGGCAGATCGCTGACCGGCAGCGACTGATACGCGACCACGCCGAACAGCGCGATCGCCGCCATCAGCAGGCTGGTGGCGATCGGACGTCTGATGAAGATTTCCGAGATGTTCACTGGCCGCCGCCGCGCTGGCCACCCTGGCCACCGCCGTTGCCACCCTGGCCGCCGCCATTACCGCCCTGGCCGCGACGTCCGCCACGACGACCGCCGCCGCCGCCGTCGAAGCGGCCGCGTCCGTCGCCGCTCTGCACCTTCGTGCCGGCCTCGAGACGCAGCTGGCCTTCGGTGACGACGACCTGTCCCGGCTTCAGTCCTTTTTCGACGACGACGTCGTCGCCGACGCGCTGGCCGACGGTGATCGGCTGCTGATCGACGGTGCTGTCGTCCTTCACGACGAAGACGAACTGTCCGTCCTGTCCGGTCTGCACGGCCTGGCCGGGCACGACCATCGCGTTCGGAATCGTCGTCACGCGCAGGCTGACGCGCGCGAACTGTCCGGGCCACAGCCGGTGATCCTTGTTGTCGAACTTGCCTTTCAGCTTGATCGTGTCGGTGGAGGCGTCGACGATGTTGTCGATGAAGGCGAGCTCGCCCTCGACCGGCATCGGCGAGCCGTCCTGCGGCGTCACGGTCACCGGAATCCTGTCCTTGCCGAGACGCTCTTTCACCGCGTTCAGCTGAATCGACGGCACGGAGAACGTGACGAAGATCGGCTCGACCTGCGCGATGGTCATAAGCTCGGACGTGTTGGCGTTCACCAGGTTGCCGGTCTTCACCGACAGGTTGCCCGTGCGTCCGTCGATCGGCGACGAGATCGTCGTGTAGCTGAGATTGACCTTCGCGCTGTCGACCATCGCCTGCTGCGCGACGAGCTGCGCTTTCGCGCTCTCGACGGCGGCGCGATCGGCCTTGACGGTGGCCGCGGTCGCGTCGGCCTGCGAGCGCGCCTGCTCGAGGACGTCCTTCGAGACGATGCCGTTCTTCTGGAGATTCGCCTGGCGCTCGGCGCTCAGCTGTTGATATTCGGCCTGGGCGCCGTCGCGCGCGAGCTGCGCTTCGGCCTGATTGAGGAGCGCCTGATCGCGGGTCATGTTCGCTTCGGCCTGCTGCAGCGCGGCTTCGAACGGACGGCGATCGAGCGTGAAGAGGACCTGGCCCTTCTTGACGAAGGCGCCTTCCTGGAAGTTGACCGACTCGAGCTGTCCCGTGACCTGAGAGCGGACGGAAATTGTGGTGTACGCTTCGACGTTGCCGATGGCGGCAAGGTCGACGGGCACATCGCGCGACGTGACTTTGGTCGTGACGACCGGGACGGCGGCGCCCCCGTCACCGCGACCGCGGCCCCGGCCGCCTCCACCACCGCTGGTGCCGGCAGCTGAGCCAGAACAGCCGGCGGCAGCGACGAGCAGGACGAGACCGGACAGCACGAAACAAGCGCGTTTTGACAAGGCCATGAGCTCCACGATGCGGGAAACGGGACTGGCTGAAATACGCGCCGGCAGGGACGTCTATTTACGCGCCCGAATAGGCCGTTTTTCGCCGGAAAACAAGCGTCTATTAGAGTCGCTTTCGCCATGACTTCGCAAGTTGTTCCGCGGCCGGATACCGGCTCCGCATCAGCCTGGCTGGAATCCGGCAACGTCGTCGTCGAGCGCGGGGGATTTTTCGGCGTCCGGCCCGATGAGCAGGCGCTCTTCACGCCCGACGTCCTGTCGAGCGGAAAGAACGTCAGCTTCGATCCGGCCAGCGGCCAGGTCGGCGGGACGTCGCTCGCCGGCGGGAAGCGCGAGGCGCTGCGCGGGATGATGTCGCGCTTCAGCGACGAAGCGCTGGCGTTCGTGCGGCAGAGCTGCCCTGAATACGTGACGAAGCTCACGCGCGGCCGGACGAGCTTCCGTCCCGTCGAAATCGCCGGACGCGAGTCGTCGTGGCGCAAGGACGACACGCGTCTCCACATCGACGCCTTTCCAGCGACGCCTGTCCAGGGACGCCGCATCCTCCGCGTGTTCGCGAACGTGAATCCGCACGGACGTCCGCGCTCGTGGCGCATCGGTGACAGTTTCACCAACGTGGGCGAGTACTTCGCGCCGAAGCTCCGGCTGCCGGTGCCGGGCAGCGCCGCGATCCTGAGCCTGCTGCGTGTCACGAAGACGCCGCGGTCCGCGTACGACGCGCTGATGCTGCAGCTGCACGACCGCATGAAAGAGGACACGGCGTATCAGCGGAGCGCGCCGCAGACGCCGTGTGATTTTCCGGCGGGGTCGGCGTGGATGGTGTTCACCGACGCGGTGAGCCACGCGGCGATGTCGGGGCAGTATCAGCTCGAGCAGACGTTTCTGCTGCCCGTCGACGCGATGCTGGAGCCCGAGCGGTCACCCCTGCGGATCCTCGAATCGCTGATGGGAAGAGGGCTCACGTAGCATCTGGTCATGTGGTCATCTGGTCATCTGGTTACTCAATGCCACTTTGACCAGATGACCAGATGACCAGATGACCAAATGCCACAATTCATTTCAGGATCGTCGCCGTGACTTCGACGGTCACCCGGCGATCGGTGATCGGATCGGTCGCGTCGGAAATCACGAGCGGCCTCCCGCTTTCAAGATTCAAGACCAGGTTCTGCTTGATGTCCGTGTTGATCCGGTGGGCCTGATCCGGCCGCTGCTGGCTCGACTGGTACTGAATCGTGCACGTGAGGCGGATCTGGCTGTTGCCGAGGATGTCCGGCCGCACGTCGAGGTTGAGCGGCGTGAGCGTTCGCCCGCCGCCGACCGGAGGAAACTGGCCGGCCGCCGGCTCGATGTCCTGCACGCCGGTCTCGCGCACGTAGCCGTTGTAGCCGGCGCCGACGACAGCGGTGACGGCTTTCTTGAGCGGCGCGGCGCCGCCGACTTCCGAGATCGTCAGCTCGACGCGCACGTTGATCGGCTGCCTTGGCGGAGCGGGCGGCGCCGGCGCGGCGGGCGGAGACGCTGGAGCCGGTGCGGGAGCCGCCGGAGGTGCCGCGGGCGGAGCCGGTGCGGCCGGTGGAGCGGGCTTCGGCGCTGTCTGCGCCATCGCGGAACCGGCGGCCAGCAGACAGATGACGAACAGGGCTGCGCTTCTCATGTCTCTCTCCTAAGGCATCGGGGCGATGTCGATCGGCGCGATTGCGATCGTGCCGATGGGGATGTCATCCATCTCGACGAGCGGGTGGACGTCCACCGCGTTGATTTCAATCGGGTCGACCGCCGGCGGCGGCGTGTTGATGATCGGCGTGACGCGTCGCGGTGCGGCCGCTGCCCGCGGCGTGTCGTGGAGAGCGGCCCTTTCAGGGGCGCGGCCGCGGTCGACCGCATCGGCCGGCGCTGCCGTCGACGCGATGGCGACGTCGTTCGTCGCGTTTCGCTCCGGCGCGACGTCGCGGCGTGTCTGCCGCGCGACGAAGACGGCGATCATCAGCATCGCCGCCACAGCGATTGGGACCAGCAGCCACGGCATGACGCGCGTCGGCTGGCGGCGCGCGCCAGCAATCCGCGCCGCGACACGCTCCGCGAGCTCCGCGTCGGCAGGCGCGGAAGTCATCGCCCTCGCGACGTCGTCGATCAGCGGGTCGACGTTATCGTCCAAGGCGTTCCCGCACGAGCCGGCGCGCTTCGGACACGCGCCATTTGATGGTTCCGGTTTTCGCCTTCAGCATCGCGCCCATCTCGTCGTAGGTGTACTCGTCTGTCGCCGCCAGCAGAAGCGCGTCGCGCATTTTCTCAGGCAGCTCCCGGATCGCGTCGCGAATCTGCTCGCGCAGCTGCGTGTGCGACGCGAGATCCTCCGGCGTCCCGCCTGGCGCTGCGAACGCCATCGACTGAAACGCTGAGCCTTCTTCGCTCTCCACGCTCATGAACCTTCTCAGCCACCGCGTCGCTTTCCGCCGATGATTCATGGCCTGATTCCAGGTGATCGTCAGCATCCACGTCTTGAACGCCGCCTCGCCCCTGAAGCTTTTCAGCCGCTGAAACGCGAGCAGAAACGCTTCCTGCGCGACATCGTCCGCATCGGCGGCCGATCCGACGGCTGACAGCGCCGCTCTGTGGACCGCCGCCTGGTGCCGTCGCACCAGCTGTTCGAACGCGTGGCGATCGCCTTCGCGGGCGCGGGCAACCAGCTCGATGTCGTCGCCAGGGTCGCCAGGGTCCGCAGGCTCGCCGGCATTCACGTGAGTTTTAGACACACGCGGGGCGCGTGTGGTTGGTACGGAGGCGTCGCGCGACGGCTCGAGCCGGGCGGCCTAGCGGACGGCTTTGATGAGCGACTCCATGTGGGAGATGTATTTCTCGAAGGCGCGGCGGCCGGCCGCGGTCAGGCGGTATTCGGTCTTCGGCATCCGGCCTTGGAAGCTCTTGTCGCAGGAGATGTAGCCGGCGTCCTCGAGCCTGCGCGCATGCACGCTCAGGTTGCCGTCGCTCGACTCGAGCAGGCGTTTGAGGTCGTTGAACGCCAGCGTGTCGTTGACGGCGAGCGCGCTGACGATTGCGAGGCGCATCCGCTCGTGGATGACGCGATCGAGGCTTGTCGCGCGTTTTTCCGGCCCCGCGTTCTTCGCGTCCCGTTTCTCGTGTCGCACGTCGTGCTGCTCCGCGCGCGCCGCTCTACCCGCCATGTTTCCTCGCGATGATGAGACCGAAGACGATGTGAAGGCCGCCGAAGCCGGCGGCCATGAACGCGTCGCCGTACTGCGGCGGCGCGATGAACGACGCGGCGCCGAGCGCCATGAAGAGCACGCCCATGACCTGGACGATGCGAATCGAGAGGGTCCCGGCGACGGCGATGGACGCGCCGTAGAGAAGCAGCCAGCACCCCGGCAGGCGCGCCGACAGTCCGTTGCCGACGAAGACCGCCGTCAGCACGCCGCCCGACGCGAGCGGCGGCAGGTAGGCGAAGGCAAACCGGCGGGCCGGGGCCGCGAACATCGGCAGCTCGAGCCGCCGCGCCTTTCGCGACATGGTGACGGCCGCGACGACGACAGCGAACGCCGCGTCGCCGAACCACGATGCGAGCCATGCGGAGGGATCGGCGATGCGCGAGGCGGCGGCCGCGGTCGCGATCGCGGACGCGCCCATGATCACGCCGCCCCAGCCGGGGATGGCGGTGAACTGTCCCGCGCGCGACATCGCCTCGCGGATGAACTGCAGGTTGTCGGCGGCGTGGGTATGCAGCGCCTGTGGCCTATCCACCAAGCACTTTATAACATGGAGAGCTACTGCGCGCGCAGCAGCAGGACCGGGACTTTCACCAGGTGGCGCACCCGATCGGCGGTCGTGCCGTGCACGAGATCGGAGAGGAAGCGGTGGCCGTGCGTCGACATCGCGATCAGATCCACGCGCTGCGCCTGGGCGACGCGAATCAGCTCGTCGGACGGATCGCCCTTCGCCAGCTCCGTCGTCACGCGCAGCCCCTGGGACGTGAGCTCGCGGCGGAGCGTGTCCAGATAGGCCCGGTCGGCCTTCATCTCCTCCGACTCGCGGAGGTTGAGGCGTTCGAAGTTGCGCGCGGCCCAGCCGTCGGCGACGTGGACGAGCAGCAGTTCGGCGCCCGTCAGGCGCGCGAGCCCGGCAACGTGGTCGAGAATCGTCCGATCCGCGGGCGAGTGTTCGACGGCGACGAGGATGCGCTTATACATCGGTCGTACTGAGCATCCGCCTTCAGGCGGACCAGATCAGCCACAGCATATACGCGTTGAGGACGGCGATTGCGATCGCCACGGGCCACGCCAGCGCTTTGATCCACCAGGAGTTCGCGAACGCTCCCATCTTCTTTTTGTCGCTCGTGAACATCACCAGCGGGAACACGGCGAACGACAGCTGCAGGCTGAGGATCACCTGGCTGAGGATGAGCAGCTGGCCGCTGCCCCGCTCGCCGTACATCGCGATGACGATCACGGCGGGGACGATGGCGATGAGGCGCGTCATCAGGCGCCGCAGCCACGGGCGGAGGCGCAGGTCGATGAAGCCTTCCATCACGATCTGCCCGGCGAGGGTCCCGGTGAGCGTGGCGTTCTGGCCCGAGCAGAGCAGCGCGACGGCGAAGAGGACGCTGGCGAGCTTCGTGCCGAGCAGCGGCGACAGCAGCTGGTGGGCGTCGTTGATGTCGGCGACGCTTTCGTGTCCGCTGCCGTGGAAGACCGCCGCGGCCATCACGAGCATCGCCGCGTTGATGAACAGCGCGAACATCAGCGCGACCGAGGAGTCGATGGTCGCGAACCGGATCGCCTCCTGCTTGCTCTCGTGCGTGTCCATGTACTTGCGCGTCTGGACGATCGACGAGTGCAGGTAGAGGTTGTGCGGCATCACGGTCGCGCCGAGGATGCTGATCGCGATGTAGAGCATGTTCGGATCGCGCAGGATCTCGGCGCGCGGCACGAACCCGGCGAGCATCGGCGCCAGGGCGGGCTTCGCGAAATAGAGCTCGATCGCGAACGAGCCGGCGATGGCGAGAATCAGTCCGACGACGAGCGCCTCGACGTAGCGGAAGCCGTGGTGCTGCAGATACAGCACGACGAGGACGTCGAGCGAAGTGAGGATCACGCCCCAGATGAGGGGCAGCCCGAAGAGCAGGTTCAGCGCGATGGCGGCGCCGATGACTTCGGCGAGGTCGCACGCGGCGATGGCGATCTCGCAGAGGAGCCACAGAAAGATCGTCGCCGGCCGCGAGTAGTGATCGCGGCAGGCCTGGGCGAGGTCGCGTCCGCTGGCGATGCCGAGGCGCGCGGCCATCGCCTGCAGGAGGATCGCCATCAGGTTCGAGATCATGATCACGCTGAGCAGCGTGTAGCCGAAGCGGGCGCCGCCGGCGAGGTCGGTGGCCCAGTTGCCGGGGTCCATGTACCCGACGGCGACGAGGTAGCCGGGGCCGGCGAAGGCGAACATCTTGCGCCAGAAGCCGGCGTCGTGCGGCACGGCAATCGAGCCGTGCACCTCGGGCAGGCTGGCGGTCGTCGACGGGAGACGCCAGCCGTTCGTGGGGGTGGAGGGATTTTCCTCGTTCACGGTCTTATTTTTGATTAATCAAAGTCTCCCTGTTGAGTATAGCAGAGGGACTGGGGACCGGGGACTGGAGACTGGAGACTGGGGTCTCGGGGTTAGAGACCGAGCCGCTGGCGTTTGAGATACAGGCCTTTGCGGGAAATTCCGAGCGATTTCGCGGCGGCGTCCATGCGGCCGGCGTGCTGTTCGAGCGCGGCTTTGATCATGCGCTTTTCGAGCGTGGCGAGGGCGGGATGCAGTTTGCCGTGTGGCGGCGCGGCGGCGTGTTCGGCGTGCGGCGCGTGGTCGTCGGCGCCGACGTCGGCCGACAGGGCGGCGGGCGTGAGGACAGCGTCGGTGTCGCCGAGCGCGATCATGCGTCGCAGCTCGTTCTGCAACTGGCGGATGTTGCCGGGCCAGGGCGCGAGCAGCAGGCGTTCCATCGTGTTCTCGGTGAGGCGGATCTGTCCCTTGCGGAATTCGATCGCCGCTTTCGTGACGAAGTGATGGACGAGCGACGGGATTTCGTCGCGGCGGTCGCGCAGCGGCGGGATTTCGAGGCGGACGACGTTGAGGCGGTAGAAGAGGTCCTCGCGGAACCTGCCGGCTTTGACCGCCTGCTCGAGGCGCGCGTTGGTCGCGGCGATGATGCGCACGTTGACGGTGAACGGCATCGTCTCGCCGAGCGGGCAGATCTCGCCGGACTCGAGGAAGCGGAGCAGTTTCGGCTGGAGGTCGACGTTCAGCTCGCCGATTTCGTCGAGGAAGAGCGTGCCGCCCCGGGCGGCGCGGATGACGCCGGGGTTGTCGCGGTCGGCGCCGGTGAAGGCGCCGCGGCGGTGGCCGAACAGCTGACTTTCGACCATGTCGCGCGGGAGCGCGGCGCAGTTGAAGGGGACGAAGGGCTTGTCGGCGCGGTCGGAGAAGGTATGGATCGCGCGCGCGAGGATTTCCTTGCCGGTGCCGCTCTCGCCGGTCAGGAGGACGCTGATGTTCGCGGCCGCGACGCGGCGGGCGGTGTTCATCAGGTCGCGCATCCTGCCGTTGACAACGGCGTGGTCGTTCATGACGGGCACGTCTTCGATGGGCCACAGCGTCAGGCGTTCTTCACGTTCAGTGCGCGCTCGCGCTAACTCCTGAATTGTTCGAACCACCAAGGCGATAGCGTTAACCGTGGCCCTGGATTCGATGTCGGGCTTAGCAATCAAGTCGAGTCCCCGTTCAGACGATTGACTTACGTCAATACAAAGCCTCCTCGAAAACGCCGACGCGTCGAGACTGTGTTGTTCTGTCGCGTCATTCGTGAGGTGTTCTGAATTCCGAGCAGGACTCAGATCGGACAACGTGCAACAGTCGAGAATGCGAACCAACTCAAGAACCTGATTAGCAATCAATTCCGGCTTTCGAGCATTGATCAGGATC
>DATNBT010000432.1:0-3898 GCA_035571855.1 Vicinamibacterales bacterium | reverse complement strand
ACTGAGACGATCGCGCGGTACTCACGCGAGCACAACGGGGCGAACGTCCTGACGCTCGGCGCCACGCTCGTCACGAAAGAAGAAGCGCAGGCGATCGTGACGACGTGGATCACGACGGCGATGCGCGAGCCGCGGTACATCGCGCGCCTGGCGAAAATACAGAAGCTAGAGACTAGGGACTAGAGGCTAGGGACTAGGGCTGGAGGCGGGAGACTGGTGACTCGCGACGAGCTCCAACGCGTTATCGACGTGATCGTGCAGGAACTGGCGGCGACGAGCCGTCCGTCCGTGCGCTGCGGATGTCACGGCGTCCTCGACGACTGCTGTCCCGATCGCCTGAGCGGCGTCATCGACGCCGGCGCCACGCGCGTCGGCGTGCATGCGTCCGGCGGCGCGCCGTCCGGCGTCGCCGCGATGATCGATCACACGCTGCTCAAGCCCGACGCGACGCGCCAGCAGATCGAAGAGCTCTGCCGCGAGGCAATCCAGTTCAAGTTCGCGACCGTGTGCGTCAACCCGACGTGGGTCGCGACGTGCGCGCGGCTGCTCCAGGGCAGTGGCGTGCTCGTCTGCTCGGTCGTCGGATTCCCGCTCGGCGCGACGACCGCCGACGTCAAGGGCTACGAAACGCAGCGCGCGATCTTCGACGGCGCGCGCGAGATCGACACCGTGATCAACGTCGGCGCGCTGAAGTCCGGCGATCTCCGCGTCGTCGAAAAGGACATCGAGGCCGTGGTCGCGCCGTGCCGCGCGTGCGGCGCGCTGAGCAAGGTGATCATCGAAGCGGCGCTGCTGACCGACGACGAGAAGGTGACGGCGTGCACGCTCGCGAAGGCGGCCGGCGCCGATTACGTCAAGACGTCGACCGGCTTCGGCCCCGGCGGGGCGACGGCGGCCGACGTGGCGCTCATGCGCCGCGTCGTCGGCGCGGACATGGGCGTGAAGGCGGCGGGCGGCGTCCGCGACTTCGAAAGCGTGAAAGCGATGATTGCCGCCGGAGCCACGCGCGTCGGCGCGAGCGCAGGCGTCAAGATCCTCCAGGAAGCCCGAAAGGTTTCATAAAAGTATCCCGGTAAATACGCGCCGGTCCAAGGACGTAGATACCATCGACTGATGCGCTTCAAGCTTCCGGCAGTTGCGCGCTACGTGCTCGCGCTCGGCTCGGTCGGGATCGCCGTGGCTGCCCTCGAGCTGCTCGGCGCCGGCGTGACCGCGCCGATTGCGGCAGAGGTCCTGCTGCTGGTGCTCATCGTCAACGGCAGCGCGTTCGGCCGCGGGCCTTCCATCGTCGCGTCCATTGCCGCGGTCGCCGGCTTCTCGCGCTACTTCATTACACCCACCGGATTCGCGGTCGGCGATCGCTTCGACTGGGCGCAGCTCATCTCGTTCATCCTCGTGGCCGCCGTCGTCGGTGAACTGGCGGCGCGCGCCGAGCGCCGTGCGCGCGAGGCGCATCACCAGCGGCAGGAGATCGCGCGCCTGTATCAGGAGCTCGAAGCGGCGTTCGATCGCGCCAGCGAGGCGGAAGCGCTGCGGCGCAACGAGCAGTTGAAAGCCGCGCTGCTCGATGCGCTGACGCATAACCTGCGGACGCCGCTGACCTCCATCAAGGCGTCCGTCACGGCGCTGATCGCGGCGGGCGGCGACGGCATGCTGTCGCGCGACGGCCGCGACGAGCTGCTGCACGTCATCGACGAGGAAACCGATCGTCTCAATCGATTCATCGAAGGCCTCTCGGCCGCCGGTACCGGATCGCATCCGCTGACGCCGAAGCCCGTCGACGTGCACGACATCATCCGTGTCGGCCTGGCCCGCGCCGAGACGCTGACGCGCGATCATTCGGTACTGACGGCTGTCACAGAAAAGACACCGACTCTCTCGGTCGATGCGGCGTCCATAGCTGAAGTGCTGTACATCCTGCTCGACAACGCCAGCAAGTACGCGCCGCCGCATTCGGCGATCCGCGTGGCCGCCGTTCCGACCACCGATCAGCAGGTCGAACTCTCCGTCACCGACGAAGGCCCGGGTATTCCCGCGCAGGCGCGCACCCAGGTGTTCGATCGCTTCTTCCGCGTGCCGGGGACGAAGTCCTACGATCCCAGGCGCAAGGGGATCGGCCTGGGCCTGTCGATCGCGCGCCGCCTGATCGAAGCCCAGGGCGGCAGAATCTGGATTGACGGCAGCGCCAGCGTCGGCACCGCCGTCCGTTTCACCGTTCCCACCACGCAGTCCGAATCGATGAAGATTGGAGTCGCCTCATGATGTCCGCAGTTGCCTCGACAGAGAAAGGCCGCGTGCTTGTCGTCGACGACGAGCCGCAGATTACGCGGGTGCTGAAGACCGTGCTCACGAGCCAGGGGTATCAGGTGCGCACGGCCGCCGAAGGCGAGTCCGCGCTGGCGAGCTTCACCGAATGGCGGCCCGAGCTCGTGATTACCGATCTCTACATGCCGCACATGGACGGCATCGAGCTCTGCCGCCGGATTCGCGCGCAGTCGAACGTGCCGATCATCGTGCTGTCGGTGAAAGGCGAGGAAGGGACGAAGGTCGAGGCGCTCGACTCTGGCGCGGACGACTACGTCACCAAGCCGTTCGGCACCGACGAGCTGCTCGCGCGCATCCGGGCGAACCTGCGCCGGGTCGGCTCGGGCGATCAGAACGACATCGCGTCGTTCGACGTCGGCGACTTCCGCGTCGACATCGATGCCCGGCGCGTGCACGTGCGCGGCAACGAAGTGCGGCTGACGCCGAAGGAGTTCGAGCTGTTCGTGTACATGGCGCGCCATCCGAATCGCGTGCTCGGCCATCGCACGCTGCTCGAGGCGGTGTGGGGCGAAGCCTCGCAGGAGCAGCCCGAGTACCTGCGCGTGTTCATGGGACAGCTGCGCAAGAAGCTCGAGCCCGATCCGTCGAACCCGCGGTACCTCGTCACCGAGCCCTGGGTCGGCTACAAGTTCAATCCAGTCGGCTAGGGCGAATTCCCTTAACGGCGTCATCGTACCCGCGGTTGTGCTGCGAGACGATTCCTTCTCGCTCCAACCGCTGGTCGATGTCGTTCGACTGGCGTATGCGGTCGTGCTCATCCGTCGAATCGTCGCCGGGCGGCGGCGTATCGATCGTCTCTTCTGCATTTTCATTTTTCTCGTCGCGCGCCATTGTCTTTTCCTCCGAAGCGATAACTCGGAAGCAATCGCGATTCCCATTTCGTTTGTTCATAGTGATCAGGTAATTACTGGGCTGTAGGAAACGGCCGAGCGTTCCGTTCTGACGCACCTTTCCTGAAGCCGCCGCATTTTCCGGGGCTTCCCGCCGTCCCGAATTTCAACACAACTGGCCTTGTGCTTGCAGTCCGTCCGCGCGACTGGACGGCACTGCGGTCCGGTCTCCAATCATCAAACGCGAAAACGGAGGAGCGATGAATCCGATTCGGTGGTCGTGTGTCGTTGCGATGGTCATGCTGGGCGCTGGAGCGCCGCGGATATATGCCGCGACCACGCCTTACAGCGGCTCGCCGATACCGATACCCGGAAACATTCCCGCTGCGAGCTTCGACAACGGCGGCGAGGGCATCGCGTACCACGACACGACGTCGGGAAATTCCGGAGGGCAGTATCGCTCGACCGACGTCGACGTCCAGGCGAGCAGCGAGGGCGACTACGCCGTTGGCTGGATTGCGGCAGGAGAGTGGCTCAACTACACCGTGAACGTACCCGTGGCCGGCAACTACACGGCGACGCTGCGGATCGCGTCGCCAAGCGGCGGCGGGTCGCTTCATCTCGGGTTCAACACCGCCAGCAACGTCTGGAAGACCGTCTCGATTCCGGCGACCGGCGGGTGGCAGACGTGGACCGACGTCGTCGTGCCGGTGACGCTCGGCGCCGGCGTGCAGCAGATGACG
>DATNBT010000431.1:0-2953 GCA_035571855.1 Vicinamibacterales bacterium | reverse complement strand
TGAATGTGGGGGCCAAGCCGAGCGACCCCTGGACGGCGCTGGACGTCGCACAGGCTGTGCGGCCGCATCTCCGGATGCAGAACATCATTCACTGGATAAAGTCCATTGCGATCGATCAGGCGTCCGCAGGCGCGGCCGCCGGGCTCACCCGCGATCTGGCGGTCGGCCACTACAAGCCGATCAACAGCGACCGGTTCCTCAACGACTGCCACGAGTTCGTGTTCCACTTCACGCCGACGGGAACGACCGAGCTCGATCGGCTGGCGCTCGGTGTGCCCTACCAGGATCCGTCGAACATCGCGCGCTGGAGCGCGGCCGCCGACGGCGTGCGCTGCCGCGGCAACACCTGGTTCATTCCGTACGAGACGATTCAGCGCCGCGATCGCGACCGCCCGCATCCGGCGACGTTCCCGTCACGGCTCGCCGAGCAGTGTCTGAAGCTTCACGGGCTGGATCGGATTCAGTCGGTGATGGACCCGTTCACCGGGCTCGGCAGCACGGCGGTCGCGTGCGCGCGGCACGACGTGGCGTTCATCGGCTCGGACATCGACGAGACGTATCTGCAGGAGGCGGTCGAGCGTACGTGGAACGCCGCGCTCGATCGGGCCGCACTCGAGAAGCGGCCGGCCAAAGCGCGGCGTGGAGAAGCGCGGGAGAAAGCTACCGCTTCGTAGCCGGAATTTCCGGGACGTTCGAAATCTTCGGCGGCGCCGGCGTCGTGTTCCGCGGCGTCGGCCGAATCACATATTCCTTCCTGAAATTCACCGTCAGGCCCGGCCGCTTCAGACGGATGTCCACCGAGCGGCGGCGCTTCAGGATGTCCGGGTTGCTCGAGTAGTACCCGATCACGTAGTAATCGCTGGTGTCGGCGTCGATCTTCTTCAGCGCCTTCGTGAAGTCGTTCGTGTTGACGACGGCGATGCCGCCCGTCTCTTCGGACAGCGTCCGCAGGCTGTCCTGACTCTTGCGGACGAACTCGCTCCACTGCTGCGGGTCGACGTTCTCGTCCAGATCCGGCAGCGGCCCGACGAGGCCGCGCGGATCGATCGTGTAGATCGTCGTGTTGGCGCGGTTGGCCTGCTGCGTGATTTCGTAGAGCTCGCGCGAGAGATCGGCGTCGGCGAATTCCTCCGACTGGCGCATCTGCTGGACGTCGGGATCGTTGTTCGGATCGGTCGGCTGACTGGCGTCACCCGAATTTCCCGCCTGGCGCGCCGCCAGCCGCGCCTGGTTCTGCTCGAACGGCGAGTTGGTGTCCATCGTGCCGTAGCGCGCGTCCTTGAACGGCGCGAAGTCGTAGCCGTCGCTCACCCACACCAGCGCCTTGCGGCGGTTGTGCACCTGCTCGAGGTTCTTCAACCCCTCGTTCATCGTCGAGAACGCGACGTGCGCCCGGTAGCGGATTTCGGACGGGCCGCCGGGGCCCGATCCCTGCTGGATGATTTCGGTGGGCTTCAGCTCGTTGCCCGTCATCTTGTTGATCGCTTCGTCGATCTGCCGCTTGTCGTACGTCATGTCGACCTGAATCGACGACGGACCGCTTGAAACGATGCCGAACAGATCGCCGTCGTGTACGAGCTCTTTCGCGATCTTCTTGAACAGCTCGCGCACGCGCGACGTGTTGCCGAACTGCAGATGCTGGTCGTCGACGAAGAACAGGAAGATGCGGCCCGAGACGTCGTTCACCGTGCGCTTCTTCGGCAGGATGATGCCTTCGGGCGCGGCGGCGACGGGCGCCGTCATCGGGTTGTAGACGCGGCCGCCGGTGACCACCGTCATCGACGCGAGCTCCTGCTTCACGCCGTCTTCATAGACTTCGATGTCTTCCGGACGGAGATCCGGAACGAAATTGCCCTTCTCGTCGCGGACGACGATGTCGTTGGTGACGAGGTCGACGCTCACGCGGAACGTCGGCGCCTGGCCCGGCGCTGCCGGAGCCGCTGGGGCCGGCGCTTTCGGCGCCTGCGCCCCTCGACTATCGCTCGGGGCTTGCGCGACTGGAGTGGCCACGAGGGCTGCGCACAGCGCGGCAGCCGAAAAACCGTGGATTTTCTTGCTCATAGCGTCAAATTATACCTCGGCATCCGGGGGTGTATCCGGTTGAGATGGCGGCATTTGTCCCCCGCCGCCACTACCGCCGCCGCGACGTCGACGGCGCCGCCTGCGGCGTCGATGTCCCTGCGCCTGTTCTGCCTGTCCGGACTGACCTTCAGACTGTCCGGGCTGACCTTCAGACGCCGGCGCGGTGTCTGCGGTCGCTTTGGCCGCTTCCTCGACAGCTTCGATGTCTTCGCGCGGAGCCGTTTCTTCGACGGCGACGTCCACGCCTTCTGCGGACTGTGATTCTTCGACCGCTTCGGCGACGTCGGCTTCGCGCGCCGCGCGCTTCGCGGCCTTCTCGGCGCGGCGGCGTTCACGCCAGTAGTCGAGGTCGGGCGGCGGAATCGGCGTCGACATGATCCGCGCCCAGTCGAACTGCACGCCGGGATTCTGCGCTTCGATCATCTTCCGCACGTCGCTCGAGAACGGCGCACGGCCGACTTTCACCTGCGGCGGCGTGCGAAACCAGAACAGCAGACGCGGACGGCCCTTCCCGTCGAACAGGTAGTAGTTCTCGTACCCGCGCTTGTCGCGGGAAAACTTCAGGAAGGGCACGTGCGCCTTACTTCTTCTTCGGCTTGGACTTCGCTTTGGTCTTGGGTTTGGCTTTGGCCGCGGGCTTCTTCACAGCCTTGGACGCCGCCGGCTTCGACGTCATTTTTTTGGGCGCGGCGGCTTTCGGCTTGGCAGCCTTCGCGGCCGGCGGCAGCTCGCGGCTCCGGTGCACGAGCGTGAAGCGCACCTGATCGCCGATGCTGTGATAGCTCCAGATCTCGTTGACCGTAATCTGGTTGTCTTCGCTCAGACGCCGCGCGACGTCGACCATGCCGGCGGGTACATATAGATGGAAGGG
>DATNBT010000430.1:0-11281 GCA_035571855.1 Vicinamibacterales bacterium | reverse complement strand
AGCGCCTGCGCGGTCGGCTGATCTTTCCAGACGAGCGTGGCGCGCACGCCCGGCGCGGCTTTCGCGGCGCTCAGGTCGACCGACACGATCTTCGCGTGCGGATACGGCGAGCGGACGATCTTGCCGTAGATCATCCCGGGGCGGTTGATGTCGAAGCTGTACTTCGCGCGGCCGGTGACTTTGTCCGGACCGTCGAGGCGCTTCACGCGTGTGCTGAGGACGGCGGGCTTGGCCGGCCACGCGTACTTCTTCGCGTTGGCGGACGGTCCTGCCGGGGCCGGCGGCGGCGCGCCGCGTCCTTCCTGTGCCTTAGCCACGGGTCACCCCCAGTCCGAGCGTGTTCGGCGCGAGCCGCTGGCCGCTCGCGACCATCGCGGCTTCCTGAATGCGGACGAACGTGCCGCAGCGGCAGATGTTGCCGTCGAGACCCTTCTTGATCTGCTCGACGGTCGGCTTCGGATTTTTCTCGAGCAGCGCGACCATCGCCATGACGAAGCCCGGCGTGCAGAACCCGCACATCAGGGCGTCGCGATCGCAGAAGGCCTGCTGCACGGGGTGCAGCTTCGCGCCGTCCGCCAGGCCGTCGACCGTGCGAATCTGCTTGCCGACGGTTTCAATCGCCAGCGTCGAGCACGAGTAGGCCGTCCTGCCGTCGATGATCATCGTGCAGGCGCCGCACACGCCGCGGTCGCAGCCTTTCTTGTTGCCGGTGAGATCGGCGCGGTTGCGGAGCGCGTTGAGCAGCGTGACTCGCGGCTCGACCCGCAGGCCGATCCGCTTGCCGTTCACGTTCAGCTCAATCGGCACCTCGCCGGGTCCGAGAAGCGCCGGTCCGCTCTGCGCTTCCGCCACAACGGCGCCCGCAACGCTCGCCGCGATCGGCGCCATACCCGTCGCCTTGAGGAACTGGCGGCGCCCTCGGTCGATTTTCTGGGGATCTTTGTTCTTTGCCATCGGCCTCGCCCTCACACGAGAAGGGACACGAAAACCGGGAAAGTATACCCCCGCCGGCGCATCGCGGGATGGCAGGACGGCAGGATTTCAGGATTTGCGGTTGAGAATCTCCAGCAGCTCCGCCAGCGCTGCCATTTCCCGTTCCGCGGCGTAGATGACGGCCCGGCGTTCCTGCAGGCCAGGGGTGATCCACCCTTCGCCTTCAACGTTTACGCGGCCGTCGCTGTCGACGTCGACGAGGGTGACGTTCATGGGCTCGACGAAGAGCTTCATACGACTCTAGATGCCGGATGCGGCAGAGGCCCGCAGGACGTCGTCCACGCCGACCACCAGGGCCGCCCCGCCGTAACTGTAATTAATGTTGATGTCCGCGGCGGCGAGCAGCCGCAGCGCCGCGGGCCCGCCCGCGGCGTCGACGACCAGCACGTCGCGTTCGGTGACCGTATGCCGCCGCTCGCGCAGAACGCCGGCGGCGTGGACGTGGTTGTCGACGAGCAGCCGGCACTGGCCGCCCGGGTCGAGCGACATCGCGACGATCTGGACGTGTTCGTCCGCCAGCAGACGGCAAACGCCGGCGATCGCGCCGGCGTTGTTCGGAAGGCGTAGAGACAGCTCGGTGCGAATCAACCGAGCACGCGGATGACGACGCGGCGGTTCTGCGCGCGGCCTTCTTTCGTCTTGTTGTCCGAGACGGGCTTCGTCATGCCGTAGCTGATGACGCTCATCTTGTGGAGCGGAATCTGGTGCTTCTCGTAGAGATACCGCTTCACCGCTTCCGCGCGATCGAGGCCGAGCTTCTCGTTGAACTCCGCCGCGCCGATGTTGTCGGTGTGGCCCTCGATCTCGATCCACACGTTCTTCGGATCCTGCTGCAGCTTCGAGATCACCTGATCGATCTGCGCCTTCGCTTCATCCGGCAGATCCGCCTTGCCGAACGTGAAGTTGCCCGAGGCCTCGTTCAGCACGACTTCGAGCACGAGACGGCGCGACTGCTTGTCGAACGCGTCGAGCTTGTTGCCGACGCCCGTGGCGTTCGCGTTCGCCGCGCTCGCCGCGCTGTTCGCCGCGGCCGCGGCCGTGTTCGCCTGCTGCGCCGCCGCGCCGGCCGCCTGGGCCTTGGTGTCGACGTCGGCGATCTTCGCCTCGTTCTGCCGCGTGCGCTCCTGCGTCTGCTCGACGGAGCGCCCGAGCGAGTCCACCTTGTCGTTGACTTCGCCGACGCTCGTCTGCACGTACTTCTTGGTCGCACAGCCCGTCGCGGCGATGGCAACCGCCGCCACGGCGATGGCTGTCATGAATGTCCGCATGATCCTCTTCCTCCTGTATTGATGATGAACCTAAAAACGTTGAATCTAAAAAACGTTGTAACCGCTGCGCGCGTGTGCGCTCAGATCCGTGTGTTTCATCTTCACCGTCAGCGGATGCCACCCGGGCTCCGCATCCGATTCGATCGCTATTAAGTACTGATGCCGCAGCTCGTCGACGATCTGCTGCACCACGTAGCTGCGCTGCGGCGCGGCGCTCGCCACCCACGCGGCGCCTCCGGTCCACGACGCGAGATTCGCCAGCTCGCCGACCAGCGGCGAATGCAGCGCGCGCGGCGTCGCCGTGTCGGACGTCGGATCGTCCAGCCCCGAGACGATGCCGATGACGTAGACCGGCACATCGATCGAGCTCGCGATCCCCGACACCTGCGACGCGGTCAGCCGGCTCGCGTTGTCGAGGCCGTCGGTGAACACAATCACCGCGTGCCGGCGGCCTTCGTGCAGCGTGATGCGCTGCGCCGTCTTCGCCACCGCGTCGAACAGCGACGTCGCGCCGAACGGCACCACCGTCGACATCGACGCGGGAAGCTGACGCAGTCCGCTGGTGAACGGCACCGTCTCTTCCAGCTTCGTGTCGAACTGATAGACCGCGGCCTCGTCACGCGCCGCATCGAGCATCCCGAGCAGCGTCGTCGCCGCGTCGCGCGCGTGCGCGAGCTGCCCTTCCATGCTGCCGCTGACGTCGAACAGCAGGGCGATGCTCAATCCGGCGACGTCCTGGCGGAAATCCCTGATGGCCCGCATCCGCCCGCTGTCGAAGACCTCGAACTCGGACGCGCGCAGGTCGTGCACGAACCGGCCTTTCTGGTCGCGGACGACGGCGGCCAGCCGCACGAGATCCACGCGGCTTTTGAAGACCGGCTGAACGTCCGCGGCGACTTGCAGTCCAATGGCAAAGGCGAGCACCAACCTGAGCACTAACAACATTATGCGTTGTATAGTGGCGGCAGACCATGACCCAAATGGTAAAAACGCCGGCGAGCGCGTCCGGCGACATCCAGGTCGCCCATCGCGTCAACACGTTCAGCTACGCCATCCGCAACATCGTGGTGGAAGCCCAGCGTGTCGAAGCGGCCGGCATGCGCGTCCGCTACCTGAACGTCGGCGACCCCAACGTCTTCGGCTTCAAGACGCCGCCTCACCTCATCGCCGCCGTCGAACGCGCCATGCGCGACGGCCACAACGGGTACGGTCCGTCTCCCGGGATTCCGGCAGCACGCGAGGCGGTGGCGAAGGAGCTGACGTCGCACGGCTTCCCCGTGTCGGCCGACCGCGCGCTCATCACCGCCGGTACCTCCGAGGCGATCGATCTCGTGCTCAGCGCGGTCGTGGACAGCGGCGGCGAAGTCCTCGTGCCGATGCCGACCTATCCGCTCTATACGGCGGTGCTGGCCAAGATCGACGCGCGGGCGAAGTTCTACCGCACCGATCCGTCGCGGGGCTGGCAGCCGGACCTCGATCACATCCGGAGCCTCATCACGCCGGCGACGCGCGCGATGGTGGTGATCGATCCGAACAACCCGACGGGCGCGACCTATCCGGCGTCCACGCGCCGCGAGCTCATCGAGCTCTGCGAACGCCACAACCTGCTGCTGCTGGCCGACGAGGTGTACGGCGATCTCGGCTACGACGGTCCCGTGGATCCGATCGGCAAGCTCAATCCCGACGCCGCGATCATCACGTTCTCGAGTTTGTCCAAAGCGTACCTGGCGCCGGGCTGGCGCACCGGCTGGCTCGGCGTCGGCCGCACGCCGCGTCTGGATTCTGTGCTTGCGGCAATCAAAAAGCTGGCGGACGGCCGGCTGTGCAGCACCTATCCGATGCAGTTCGCCGTCGCCGAAGCGCTGCTGGGCGACCGGTCGCATCAGCCGATCTTCCGCGCGGAGCTGAAGAAGCGCGCCGACATAACGGCAAAGAGCTTGAACGCGATCCCCGGCATGACGTGCGTCGCGCCGATCGCGGGCTTCTACGTGATGCCGCAGCTGAAGCTGCCGGCCGGAAAAACCGACGTCGACTACGTCCTCGGCCTGCTGCGCGCGACCGGCGTGCTCTGCGTCTACGGCTCGGGATTCGGCATGCCCGCGGAAGGCGGATTTTTCCGCGTCGTATTCCTGGCGTCGCCTGAGGAGCTGACCGAGATCTACAGTCTCATGGCCGGCTTCACAAAAGAATTCCTTGGTGTTTAGATCTCCACCACAGAGGAAAAGAGGACACGGAGGTCTTTCTTTGAAAAAACAATCCTCCGCGTCCACCGTGTCCTCCGTGGTGGCGAGTCCGCCTTATGAGGCCTGACCCGCTTGCGTACCTGACGGCGGAGCTGTCGTCGCTCAAAGAGAAAGGGCTGTACCGGAAGCTCCGCATCCTCGAAGACGAACAGAAGCCGAAGACGACGTTCGATCACCGATCGGTCGTCAACCTCTCCTCCAATAATTATCTCGGACTGACCACGCATCCGCGGCTGCGCGACGCCGCGCTCGAGGCCACCCGGAAGTACGGCGTCGGCACCGGCTCGGTGCGGACGATCGCCGGCACCATGGACATCCACATGGAGCTCGAGCGCCGCCTCGCCGACTTCAAGAAAACCGAAGCCGTCGTCGTCTTCCAGAGCGGATTCGCCGCGAACGCGGGGACGGTGTCCGCCGTCCTCTCCAAAGACGATGTGGTCGTGTCGGACGAGCTCAATCACGCGAGCATCATCGACGGCTGCCGCCTCAGCCGCGCCGCCATCAAGGTGTTTCCGCACAAGGACGTCGACGCGGCGCGGAAGATCCTTCAGGGACTTCCCGCCTCGCAGCGGAAGCTGCTCATCACGGACGGCGTGTTCAGCATGGACGGCGACCTCGGCCCGTTGCCCGCGCTCTGCGGCCTCGCCGAAGAGTTCGGCTGCATCATGATGGTCGACGACGCGCATGCGAGCGGCGTGTTCGGGAAGAACGGCCGGGGCACGATCGATCACTTCGGCATGCACGGACGCGTCGACATCCAGGTCGGCACGCTGTCGAAGGCGATTGGAGTCCTCGGCGGGTACGTCGCCGGCACGCGCGATCTCATCGACTTTCTCTATCACCGCGCGCGTCCGTTCCTCTTCTCGACGTCGCATCCTCCCGGCGTCGCGGCGGCCTGCATCGCGGCGATCGACGTCCTTCTGGAAGAACCGCAGATCATCGATCGTCTGTGGGACAACACGCGCTTCTTCCAGAAAGGGCTCACCTCGCTCGGCTTCAACACCGGCGCGAGCGAAGGACCGATCACGCCCGTCATCGTCGGCGACGGCGCGCTGGCGATGAAGCTGTCGGATCGGCTGTTCGAGTCCGGCGTGTTCGCGCAGGGCCTCGCCTTCCCGACGGTCGCGGCCGGCAAAGCGCGCGTGCGGACGATCGTCACGGCGACGCACACGCGCGAGGAACTTCAGTTCGCGCTCGACGCCTTCGGCAAGGTGGGCCGCGAGCTCGGCATCCTGCCGTGAGCCGGCCGCGCCTTCGGCAGTTCGTCTCCGAGTACACGCGCGGCCTGAAAGCCGAGGACCTCGGCCGCGTCTTCACGCGCGACGCGCGCGAAGCGTACGAGTTCTTCGCGCGCTCGATCGACCCCAAGCTGCTTCAGGGCCTGCCGTGGCACCGGCGGCTGATCGTGCACCTGCGGCTCTTCTTCACCGCGTTCACGATGAAGCTGTCGCCGGCCCGCCGCGTCGTGTATGCGGCGTCGCTCATCTTCGCGATCGTCGGCTTCGTGAACATGATGCAGTGGCGGTCGGCGCTCGAAGGACAGGCCACCAACGTGAACGCCGCGGTGCCGGGCATCGCGCTGCCCAACGGCCTCGGGTCGTTCGTGATCGCGTTCGCGCTGGTGAATCTGATCGTGCTGCTCGAGGTCGCCGACCGGCTGTCGCTGAAAAACGACCTGGAGATCGCGCGCGAGATTCAGAAGGCGATGCTGCCGCCGGGCCGCTTCCGCGCGCCGGGCGCCGACGTCGCGGGATTCAGCCGTCCCGCCAACACCGTCGGCGGCGACTTCTACGAGATCCTCCCGCTCGGCGACGGCCGCCTCGTCACGGCCGTCGGCGACGTCTCCGGCAAAGGCAGTCCGGCGTCGCTCCTGATGGCGCTGCTGCTCGCGATGATGCGGACGCTGACCGACGAGCGGCTCGATCCGGCCGACCTGATGTCGCGGCTCAACATCCAGGTCTGCCGCCAGTCGCCGGGCAACCGCTTCATCACCATTTTCTATTCCGTGCTCGATCTCGCGACGGGCGAGCTCATGTACGTCAACGCGGGTCACACGCCCGCGCTTCTCCTTCGCGCCAACGGCACGATCGAACGCCTGCAGTCGGGAGGCGTGGCGCTGGGCATGTTCGAGGGCTCGCAGTTCGATGCCGGACGCGCGCAGCTGCAGCCCGACGATCTGGTGGCGATCTACAGCGACGGCATCACCGAAGCCGAAAACCGCAAGGGACAGCCATTCGACGAGCAGGGGCTCGAAACGGTGCTCTCGGCCGAGCGCCGGAACAACGTCGCGGCGACCTGTGCCGCCGTCGTGCGCGCCGTCGAGCGACACACGGCCGATACACGCCTCGCCGATGATCTGACACTACTGGTACTTCGTCGTTCCGCCGTGTCCGTACCCGCCGCGGCGGGTGTCTAATAACTGAAGCTTGCGGAGAATCCGGATCCCGGTCCTCGTCGCCGTGACGTACCTTGGCGTCGCATCCAGCGCTGCCGCGCAGACGTCTGTCGCGCCGCTGCCGCCGCCCGACAACGTCCAGCAGCTGCTCGGCGCCGTGGAGAAGATCGTCCTCGCCGGCGACGTCGTCGGCTATCTCGATCTCGTCGCCGGCAACGCCAATCGCACCCGCGCGACGGATTTCAGCCGCACGGAGATTCTTCCGGGCGCGACGCGCGCCGTGATCAAAGAGCGGGAGCGCATTCCGTTCGGCAGCACGCTCCAGCCCACCGGCTACCGCGTCGTCGCCGACGTGTTCGTGGAGTACGGCGACGTCGGCCGCGTCGCGACGTGGCAGCTCGATCTGCAGCGCAGGAGCGACGACAGCCTGCAGATCTTCGACCAGCTGCGCCTGACGTCGGTCGAGCGGCTGTTCCGGCTGTCGCTCGACGACGAGCGGCAGTTCACGGCGCAGAAGCTGGCGATTCACGCGGAGGATTTCGACCTGGCGTTCGACGGCGGCAGCGTGTTCCTGTCGGCCATCGATGCCGGCGTGACGGCGGTCGTCCTGGTCGGCCGCGGGGACATGCACTTCCATCCGAAGCCGGACACCGAGAAGACGCAGGTGCGGATCTTCTGCGGCAGCGAGACGCTCGACACGCCGTTCACGGCGGCGTTCCTGCGGATGGATCCCGCGGACTTTCAGCAGTTCGTCGACGTCGGCAGGCTGACGGCGGTCGCCCTCGACCCGCGCGAGCGGAAACGCGCCGACGAGATCTTCAGGCAGGACTACCGGAAGTCCTATCACCTGGGCCTCGGCGATCTGAGCAGCGAGCCGTGGTCGCTTCTCCCGGGCACGGGCAACTTCGCGGCCGAAGTGCATACGCGCCGCTACGGCGTCCTGACGTACGCGCGATCGAAGAACGAGCCGGAGGACATCACGCTCTTCGATCGGCTCCGGCACCGCAACATCGCCGCGTATTCCTCGGAAGAGACGCTCGCGCGGCGCGGCCGTTTCTACAACGAAGACGACCTGCGCGAGTACGACGTGACGCATTACGACGTCGACCTCGCGTACTCACCGGGCCGCCAGTGGATCGACGGCGTGACGACCATCACGCTGCGCGTGAAGGCCTCGTTCATCCAGGCGATCACGCTGAAGCTTGCCGATCCGCTCATCGTCCGATCGATCACGAGCGACAAGTTCGGCCGGCTGTTCGGATTCCGCGTCAACAACCAGAACCTCGTGATCATCAACTTCCCCGGCGCCGTCACGCAGGACGCCGAGATGAAGCTGACGTTCGCGTACGCCGGGAGGCTGGAGCCGCAGCTCCTCGACGGCGCCGAGACGGTCGCGGTGGGCCAGGACGCTCCGCTCGACGGCCCGGAGTTCACGGCGGAGCCGACGTATCTCTACAGCAACCGCAGCGCCTGGTATCCGCAGGCGACGGTCACCGACTATGCGACCGCGACGCTGAAGATCAGCATTCCGCCGGCGCTCGACTGCGTCGGCAGCGGCGTGCCGGACGAAGGCTGGCCGAAGATCGTGGGCTCGAAGGAGGAACAGTCGGAGCGGAAGGTGTACTCGTTCACCGCGACCGAGCCGCTGCGCTACCTCGCGTTCATCGTGAGCAAGCTTCAGCACGTCGAGACGAGGACGCTCGCGTTCGCGGATTCCGGCAGGACGCTCACGCTCTCGGTCGACGCCAACCCCAGGCAGGTCCGCAAGGCGCGGGAGCTCGCGCAGAGCGCGTCCGACATCGCGAAGTTCTACGCGTCGCTGCTCGGCGACGTGCCGTACCCGACGTTCACCGTCGCCGTCGTCGAGAACGATTTGCCGGGCGGCCACAGCCCGGCGTACTTCGCCGAGCTCTATCAGCCGCTGCCCATGACCGTGCAGACCTGGCGCAACGATCCGGCCTCGTTCGATCGGTTTCCCGACTTCTTTCTCGCGCACGAGCTCGCGCATCAGTGGTTCGGCCACGGCGTCGGCTGGGGCAACTATCACGAGCAGTGGCTGAGCGAGGCGTTCGCGCAGTACCTGGCCGCGCTGTACGCGCAGAGCCGGCGCGGCGACAACGTGTTCGCCGGCGTGATGCGGCAGATGCGGCGCTGGGCGATGGCCGAATCGGATCAGGGCCCCGTGTATCTCGGCTACCGGCTGGGGCACATCAAGAACGACGGCCGTGTCTTCCGCGCGCTCGTCTACAACAAAGGCGCGGCGGTGCTGCACATGCTGCGGCGCCTCATCGGCGACGACGCGTTTTTCAGCGGCATACGGCGTTTCTACATGAAGGCGAAGTTCCGGAAGGTCGGCACGGACGAGCTGCGGGAGGCGTTCGAGCAGACGTCGGGCCGATCGCTTCAGGCCTTCTTCGAGCAGTGGATCTACGGATCGACGCTGCCGCGCGTCAAGGTCGCCTATCACGTCGAAGGCAACGAGCTCGTCGTGCACGCCGACCAGCTCGGCGACGTGTTCGAGTTTCCGCTCACGTTCAGCGTCGAGTTCGACGACCGCAGGAAAACGAACGTCTTCGTCGCCGTGGCCGCCCGCTCCGTCGACCGCCGGATCCCGCTGCCCGCCCCGCCCCGCCGCGTCTCTATTAATAAGGATGACGGGGTCCTCGCCGACGTCACTCAATAAGAGGTGCTCGGGGTTCTCGGGGTGCTCGGGGTTCTCGGGGTGCTCGAGGTTTTCGGGGTGCTTGAGGTTCACGGGGTGCTCAAGTTCCAAACAGTTCGAGGCGCGGTTCGTGCATGGTTGAGCTTGCATGGGCGTCAAACGCTTCGAAGATCTCATTGCATGGCAACTCGCGTTTCAGTTGCAGCGCGAAGTGTTCGCGTTCACAACGAGCGGCCCGGCACGGAAAGACCCGAAGTACTGCGAACAGATCCAGGAATCGTCGCGATCAGCGGCGCGGAATACCGCGGAAGGGTTCGGAAGGTATCGACCGAAGCAATTCCAGCATTTCCTGACGATTGCCGCCGGTTCTCTTCATGAAACGAAGGATCATTTGCTCGACGGTTTCGAGCGCGGCTATCAAACGGAACAGGATCACGAGCGCCGGCGACGGCTGTGCCTTCGGGCGATCAAAGCGAATTCTGGTCTGCAGCGCTATCTGGAAACTGCAGTTGCTCCGCCGTGGAAATCGCCAAAGAACTCTAAGGAACCTCAGAACCCCGAGAACCCTTAGAACCCCGGGAACCCCGAGAACCCCGAGAACCTTGTGAACCCACAGAACCATTAGCTATCCTTAAAGCTTCATGGACACCGTCAAGCTGACCATCGATGGCCGCGAGGTCACGGTCGAGAAGGGCAAGACCGTCCTTCAGGCCGCGATCGAAAGCGGCATTTCCGTTCCGTACTACTGCTACCACCCGGGCATCGGCATCGACGGCTCGTGCCGCGTCTGCATCGTGAAAATCGAGAAGATGCCGAAGCTGCAGACGTCGTGCTCGACCCTCTGCACCGACGGGATGGTGGTCACCACGAATTCGCCTGATGTGGTGCAGGCGCGGGCGGGCGTCTTCGAGTTCCTCCTGGTGAATCACCCCCTCGACTGCCCCGTCTGCGACAAGGGCGGCGAGTGCCCGCTCCAGGATTTCTCGTACAACTTCGGCCCGGCGCAGAGCCGCACCGATTTTCCCCGCCGCGTGTTCGACGGCGAAGGCGTCAAGGGCGACGTCGACTTCGGCCCGACGCTGATGTTGAACCGCCAGCGCTGCATTCTCTGCACGCGCTGCGTGCGGTTCATGCGCGAGGTGGACGGCGACGCGCAGATCAACATCATCGACCGCGGCTACGGCAGCGAGATCGCGACGTTCCAGGAAGAAGGCGTCCACTCGCTGATTTCCGGCAACCTGATGGACGTCTGCCCGGTCGGCGCGATCACCACGCGCGACTACCGCTTCAAGTCGCGTCCGTGGGACAACCCGACCGCCGTCGACACGATCTGCACGCGGTGCGAGAAGGGCTGCAACACGACCGCGTGGTTGAAAGCGAAGCCTGAGTGGGCCAAAGGGTCGCGGCTGATCCGGTTCACCCCGCGGTACGTCCCCGAAGTGAACGGCTACTGGATGTGCGACATCGGCCGCTTCGACTACCACTGGATCGAAGGGGACGATCGCCTGCGCAAGCCGCTGATCAAGGACGAGAACGGATTGCAGAAGCCGGCCGCGTGGCGCGACGCGACGGCGAAGCTCGCCGATCGCCTCGCCGCCGCCGGCACCAAGAATCCGGAAGGCGTTCGCTTTTTCGTCTCGGCCCACGCCTCGCACGAGGAGCTGTTCTTGTTTCATCGCCTTACCAGCGAGCTCGTCGGCGAATCGGGACCGCGCGCCAT
>DATNBT010000429.1:0-3244 GCA_035571855.1 Vicinamibacterales bacterium | reverse complement strand
CTCGAACAGGGCGTCCTGGTCAATTCGATCTACCGCTTTCCGCCGCAGATGGTCTTCTTCACGACGCCCGAGCTGCTCGAGATCGGCGGCGTGCCGTTCATGTCGCCGTACGAGAAGCCCACGCGCGCGGAATCGCTGAATTACTACAGGAAGGTCGTCGACAAGTACGACCTGTCGATTTCCTGCGACGAAACGGTGACGGCGATCACTCCCGCGGGCGCCGGAGGCGGGGCCCCGCCGCAAGAGGAACGTGTCTTCGCGATCGAAACGCGATCAGGACGCGGCGTCACGAGAGTCCGCCATGCGCGGTTCGTCGTCCTCGCGATCGGGTACTACGACCATCCGGTGATGCTCGGCATTCCCGGCGAAGACCTGCCGCACGTGCACCACTTCTACAGCGAGGCGCACGTCTTCTACCGGCAGCGCGTCGTCGTCGTGGGCGGCGGGAATTCGGCGGCCGAGGCGGCGCTCGAGCTGTACCGCGCCGGCGTCAACGTCACGCTCGTCCACCGGCATGCCGAGCTGAAGTCGACGATCAAGTACTGGGTGCTGCCGGACATCATGAACCGGATCCGCGAGCAGTCGGTCGCGGCGCGGTTCAATACCTGCATCACCGAAATCCGGCCGGCGTCCATCATCGTCAAAGGCCCGGGCGGGACCGAGGAGATTCCCGCCGATGCCGTGCTGCTGCTGACGGGGTACCGCGCGGATTCGGACCTGATGGCGCGCGCCGGCGTGACGTTCACCGATCGCGGGGCGCCGCATCACAACGTCGAGACGTTCGAGACGAACGTGCCGAATCTCTTCGTGGCCGGCGGCGCGATTGCGGGCGAGGACACCGGCACCGTGTTCATCGAGAACGGCCGCTTCCACGGCGCGAAAATTATCGAGGAGATCGCGCGGCGAACGACCTCATAATGCGAAGCTTCGCGCCGGCGGAGCATACGCATGATCATCAAGCCCGGGTATTGTCGCCACCTTCTCTGGATTTGCGTCGCCGCTGGCGCGTGCTCGGGCTCGTCCCCATCGGCTCCGGCAACGTCAACGAGCTCTCCCGCGGCTCCGTCCGCCGCCCCGGTCACGATCGCGCGACTTGACCTTGCCGCGGCGAGCCTGAACGGCGGCCAGTCCGGTCAGGGCACCGTCACGCTCAGCGCCGCGGCCCCCGGCGGCGGCACCACCGTCGCGATCTCCAGCTCGCATCCGGCCGTCACGGTGCCCGCGCAGCTGAGCGTCGCCGCCGGCGCCACGACGGCGACGTTCACGCTCGCCACGCAAGCCGTCTCGCAGGCAATAGACGTATCGATTCACGCGGCTGTCGGCAGCGACTCGCGCGACGCCGTTCTTCATCTCGTGCCGGCCCCTGATCTCGTCGGCCTCGACCTTCTGTCGCCGAATGTGTCGAGCGCAGGGAACGTGCCCGCGGCCGTGCGGCTGAGCGCGGCCCCCGTTCACGCACTCGACGTCACGATGTCGAGCGCCAACCCGGTGTTGACCGTCCCGCAGACGGTGTCCGTCCCTGCGGGGGCCACGAGCGCGATGTTTTTCATGGCCGCGCAGGCCGTGAGCGCGCACACGGTCATCGTCGTCACCGCCCGCCTCAACGGAGTGTCGCGGAGCGCGACGCAGACGTTGACGCCGCGGACGCTCGACACGTATTTCACGTATACGAGCGACCCCGGCGACTACATCGGAGGTGGACGGTCGGCGCGGTTGTCGCCGCCGTCGAGTCCGATCTCGGCGGGCGTCCGGTGTGATCTGAACTGGTTCATCGCGGAGGTGGGCTCGTTCACGAGCGCGTGGAACATCTCCATGAACGCTCCGCCCGACCAGGCGATGGACTACGGCACGTACACGAATGCGACGGGGAACGCGCGCGTTCGCGGCCGTGCGGGCCTTCGGATTTCCGGTGAAGGCCGCGGATGCAACACGAGCACCGGCACGTTCACCGTGAAGGAGATCGGATGGGGACCCAACAACACCGTCGTGATCTTCAAGGCCTCGTTCGAACAGCACTGTGAAGGCGCCAGCGCGGCGCTCCGGGGCGAAATCAGCGTCGGCTCGCCGCCGTATTACGACAACAACATGTTCTGCTTCGTGTCCAGCGCGCGGCTCCGGACGCCGCCCCGCTGGCAGGACGCGGCCGGCGGCGCGCTCCTCCGGATTGCTTTTCCGCTCGCAAATGGGCGATAAAATACTTTGACCTCAAAGGAGTTTCGCCCATGTCTTCTTTACGTTCCGTCCGGATAGCGCTCGCGGCGTTCGCGGGCGTGGCGCTGGCCGCGCCCGTCTTCGCGCAGGCGCCGGCACAGCAGCCGTTTCAGGTGCACCAGCTCAAGCCCGACGTCTACTGGGTCGAAGGCGGTGGCGGCAACAGCGGCGTCATCATCGGCGACAAGGGCGTCATCATCGTCGACGCGAAGACGACCGAAGCCGGCGGCAAGGAACTGCTCGCGGCCGTCGCGAAGCTGACGCCCAAACCCGTCACGACCCTCATCGAAACCCACAGTGACGGCGATCACGTCAACGGCGCCGCGGCGTTTCCGAAGGGCATCACCATCATCGCCCACCAGAACGACAAGGCCGAGCAGGAGACCGCGTTGAAGGCCGGCGGACGCGGCGCGCCGCCCGCGGAGCACCTGCCGACCAAGACGGTGAACAAAGACAAGGAGAAGATGAAGATCGACGGCGTCGAGCTCGAGCTGCTGCACTGGGCGCCCGCGCACACGAGCGGCGATCTCGTCGTCTTCCTGCCGAAGGAGAAGATCGTCTTCACCGGCGACATCGTCGCGACGCAGCTGCCGGATCCGCTCATCCACCTCGAGAAAAACGGATCGTCGCTCGGCTGGCTGACGACCGCGAGAGGGATCGCCGCGCTCGACGCCGACCAGTTCGTGCCCGGACACGGCGACGTGCAGAACAAGGGGCAGATCTACGATCGGCTCGAGAAGGCGCAGGCCAAGCGCGACAAGATCGCCTCGATGGTGAAGGACGGCAAGTCGCTGACCGACATCCAGGCGGCTGTCGACACGCCGGCGCCGGCCGGGCGCGCGGGCGGCGCCGGCGCGGGACGCGGCGGGAGAGGCCCGCAGTTCGCGAGCTTCACGCAGGTCGTCTATCAGGAGCTGACCAGGAAGTAGAGCGGGCCTTCTAGGCCCGCGGTCGGCCTGCTAATGCGAGACGCCCGAGCCGCCGGGCGTCTTCGCCATCAGGATCTTCATCTCGAGGAGCTCGACGAGGGCCT
>DATNBT010000428.1:0-6854 GCA_035571855.1 Vicinamibacterales bacterium | reverse complement strand
GCGGTGTCCCACTCGCGCGGCGGACGCGCGCGGCGGAGCTCGTCGTATCGCTCGAATCGGCCGGTGTTCAGCGCGACGTGTACAGGATGGAAGTCGAATACGCGCAGGCCGGGCCCAGCAATCCGCGGGTCCGACGCCGTCCAAATCGGCTCGTCTTCGAACATCTCGTCGTCATCTTCCCAGAAATACGGAACACGCCACAGGCGCGCGCCGCCCGTCCGCAGGCAGTGGGCCTGCAGGTGCGACGAATGCGGGAGGTACAGAGATGCGTCGATCGTGATGCCGAAGTCGAGCGCGGCCTTCGCCAGGAAGTTCGCCGTCTGATACAGACCATGCGTACGCATGACCGTCGCGCCTGGCAGAATCGTCCGCATGTGCGTGAGGACCTCGCTCTCGCTGGAGCCATGCGTCGAACCCGGCAGCATGTTCGGATGAATACCGAGCTCGAAGAGGTCCGGCCGCGCGCGCAGCCGATCGACGGCCTGCGACTCGTGCGTGACAAACCACGTCGACCGCACGCGGCGCTCGACGAGCAGGCCCGCGACGGCGTCGATGACGGCATCGGACGCCCAATCGACATCGAGTGTCAGGACCGGCGCGGTGAGGACCGGGTCGTAGCGCGAAGGCTGTAGCCGAGCGTTACGCGAAGTGCGCTCCTTGTGTCCCGACGTAGACGGCATACAGCGATTCGCTCGCCGCCATGAACAGGCGATTGCGTTTCGTGCCGCCGAAGCTGATGTTCGCGCACGTCTCGGGCAGGCGGATCATGCCCATGCGCAGGCCGTCGGGCGTGAACACCTGCACGCCCGGCCGCGCGCCGGCCCAGATGTTGCCGTCGACGTCGCACCGGATGCCGTCCGCGGCCGACGGCTGGCCGTTGTCCGGGTTGTCGAACTGCACGAACCGCTTGCCGTTGCGCAGCGACCGGCCGTCGGTGTCGTACACGCGGACGTCCCGGCCTGTTCCCGTGTCGGCGATGTACACCTTCTTATAGTCGGGCGAGAAGCAGATGCCGTTCGGCCCGCTCTGGTCGTCGGTCACTTTCTCGATCTGCAGCGTCTTGCCGTCGACGCGATAGACGGCTTCCTTCAACTCCTGTTCGCCCTTGAACCCTTCGTAGTAGCCGCGGATGCCGTAGGTCGGATCCGTGAACCACACGCCGCCGTCGGGATGGACCGCGACGTCATTCGGCGAGCTCAAACGTTTGCCGTTGAACTTGTCGGCGAGGACGGTGACGGTGCCGTTGTGCTCGTACCGCACGACGCGGCGTCCGCCGTGCTCGCACGAAATCTGCCGGCCTTCGAAGTCGAACGTGTTGCCGTTGCTGTAGCCGGACGGATTTCTGAACACCGTCACGCGGCCGTCTTCCTCGGTCCACCGCATCTGGACGTTGTTCGGGATGTCGCTCCAGACCAGGAAGCGCCCGACGCCGTTCCACGCGGGACCTTCCGCCCACTGCGTGCCGAAGTGCAGGCGCCGGATCGCCGTGTTGGCGATCATGTAGGCGCGGAACCTCGGATCGAGCGCGACGATGTCGGGATCCGGATACTGAATCGGATCCTGCCGCGTGTAGTCGCGCGGCCGCGCCGCTGGGACGTTCGCCTGCTGCGCCGAGAGGTGAGCGAAACCGGCGGCCCCCGCCAGTGTTGTGGTCAGAAAGGCGCGCCGATCCATTGTCTGGCCTCCAGCTCTAGTTCCGCGTGACCTTGAACGTGCCCTTTTTCGATCCTTCGGTCCAGGTGCCGGTGATGAAGCGCGCGTAGGCGCCGAGATTTTCGATCTTGCCGTCGGCGACGATGTGGCCGTCCTTGCCGTCGCCTTCGAAATGCACCGCCCACGTCGACGGATCCAGCGTCGTCTTCAGCGCGACCTCGCTCGCGCCGGGATTGAGAGCCGTCGTCAGCGTCTTGCCGTCCCAGTTGATGTTGAGGACGATGTGCGTGCGGCCGGCATTGCCGGCGCCCCAGTCGCCGCTCCAGCTGCCTTTCAGCGGATGGCCGAACTGTGCGGACGCCGTCGCGGCGAGCGCGATGACGGCGAGGAATGCCGAAGCGAATCGAAACGCGCGAACCATCTACAGAGATCCTTTCTTGGATTCAAACGAGAGATGCTGCGAGAAGAACGGCAGCGTGTTCTTCTCCACACGCTCGCGGACGCGATTGGTGTGGTCGCCGTCGTACTCCTCGTACGTGTGCGTGATGCCGAAGCCGGTCATCATCGCGTCGAGCTCCTTGTTCGTACGATACAGACTGTCCTTCGTGCCGATCTCCATGCCGATCGCCTTGTACTTCTTCAACTGCGGCACCCACTCCGGCAGCATCGCCAGCGGCGCGTTGGCCGCCCACTTCGCGACGACGTCGTTCTGGACCTTGCCGTCTCTGACGGGGAGGTCGTAGTAGAGCGGCGGGTTGTTCGGATTCGGCGACCACGCGGCCGCTTCGGCCAGCGTGACCGAGATGCCGAAGCCCGGCTTCTTCGATTCCGCCTCCGCCTGCTCGCGCGTCGTCACTCCGGCAGCCGTCGTCATCTGCTCGACGCGCGGATTGAGCGACGCGTTGAGGCAGCAGGAGCTCATCAGGTAGAGCGCCGAGAAGACGTCGGGCCGGTGCATGCCGATGCGCAGCGCGCCGTAGCCGCCCATCGAGTGGCCGCCGAGGCCGCGCGAGAGGCGGTTCGGAATCGTCCGGTAGTGTTTGTCGATATACGCGACGAGGTCGTCGGCGATGTACGACTCCCAGTCGCCGGTCGTCACCGAGCTCGAATACATGCTGCCTTTATGCAGCGTGAAGGAGTTCGGCATCACGACGATCATTTCCCTGATCGTGCCGGCTTTGACGTCGCTGTCCGAGCTGTCGGGCAGCGTCGCGAGCCGGCCGTTGAACGTGTCGTCGCGGCCGCCGTAGCCGTGGAGCAGGTAGACGACGGGATAGCGCCGGGATTTGTCCGTGCTGTAGCTGGGCGGCAGATAGACCGCGATCTCGGGATCGGCCGTGTCGCCTTCGAGATTGCCTTCGAGCGACTTGCCGTGGACTTTGATGTGTTCGACGGCGTTTTCGCGAGACGGCTTGCGTGCCTCGGGCGGAATAGTCGACGGGGACTGCGCAAGAAGAGCGGTCAGCGCGACGAGTGTCACCATGGGATTTCCCCTTTCGCGCCGGGCATTGTACTAGTATCGTGGCGCCATGAAAACGCGCCTCATTCTCGCGTCCGTCATGCTTTTTTCGGCCGGCTGCGCCAGCATGGGCACCGGCGTCGGCACGTCCGCAGCGGCCGGGGCCGACAGCGGCCAGTTGCTGTCGATCGATCACTACGTGCGTGTGAAGTCGACCGCGCCTGCGATGAACGGCCAGTTCGCGCAGATTTACGTCCGTGAGCGCGTCGTCGCGCGCAACCTGCAGCGGCGGCCGTCGGGCGTCGTCCTGTTCGTCCACGGGGCGGGCACGCCGGCCGAGGTCGCCTTCGACGTGCCGTACGGCGACTACAGCTGGATGGCGTACCTCGCCAGCGCCGGGTTCGACGTCTTCTCGATGGACATGGAAGGCTACGGCCGCTCGACGCGCCCGACGGTGATGAACGATCCGTGCAACCTCGCGCGCGCGCAGCAGGCGCTGTTCGTGCCGGAGATCCTCGCCGCCCCGTGCGCTTCGTCATTCCAGGGGAGTGCGACGACGATCGCGTCGGACTGGAACGACATCGGCGCGGTGGTCGACTACGTCCGATCGCTGCGGCACGTCGACAAGCTGAATCTCGCGGGCTGGTCGCAGGGCGGTCCGCGCGCGGGCGGTTTTACCGCGCAGCACCCGGAGCTGGTGCAGCGGCTCGTGCTCCTCGCGCCGGCGTATCAGCGCGCGGGGCCGGCGACGCAGCCGGCGCCGCGCCCGGACGCCGTCACCTTCAACACGCAATCGCAGAAAGAGTTCGACGCGAACTGGGATCGCCAGGTCGGCTGCGCCGATCAGTACGACAAGGACGTGAGCCGCGCGATCTGGGCGGACATGGCCGCGTCCGATTCTGTCGGCTCGACGTGGGGCGCCGGCGTGCGCCGCGCGCCGACCGTGCCGGGCTGGGGCTTCAACAAGGACGTCGTCTCGAGGAACCGGACGCCGACGCTCATGGTCTCGGGCGCGCACGACAAGCAGGTCAATCCGGCCAACGTGCGCGCGTACTACGAAGACCTCGCGTCGCCGGAGAAAGTCTTCGTCGATCTCGCGTGCTCGTCGCACAACGCGATGTGGGAGAAGAACCACCTGTTGCTGTTCCAGGCGTCGCTCGAGTGGTTCCAGCAGGGAACAGTCAACGGCGCGAAAACCGGAATGTTGAAGCTTGGATATGACAAGGACAGCAAGAATGTGGACTAAGGCGCTTCGGACCGCGACGGCGGGTATTACGCTGCTGCTCGCGGCGGCCACACTGACCGCGGCCCCGAAACCGCCGTCCTCGCCGCGCCTCTACATCTTCGATTGCGGCGTCATCAAGGGCCTCGGCGTCGACCTGTTCGGCTTCAAGCCGGGCGAGACGTTCGCACGCGATTTCTTCGTGCCGTGCTATCTCGTCGTCCATCCGAAGGGGACGCTGATGTGGGACGTCGGCGTCATCCCCGATTCCGCGTTCAAGGGCGACGGGAAGCCGGCAACCGATGGCCGATCGTCAGTGGACAAGCCGCTGCTGCCGCAGCTCGCCGCGCTCGGCTACACGCCGGCGGACATCACGTATCTCGCGATGTCGCATTACCACTCGGACCACACGGCCAACGCGAACGCGTTCGCCGGCTCGACGTGGCTCGTGCGTCTCGCCGAGCGCGACATGATGTTCAACCCGCCGCAGGGCGCGATCGTCCAGACGGCGTCCTTCGACAAGCTCAGGACCGCGAAGACGCGCATCCTGAATGAAGACGAGTTCGACGTCTTCGGCGACGGCACCGTCGTCATCAAGTCGGCGCCGGGCCACACGCCCGGCCATCAGGTGCTGTTTCTCAAGCTGAAGAAGTTCGGTCCGCTCGTCGTCGCCGGGGACCTCTATCACTACCCGGAAGAAAAGACGATGAACCGGTTTCCGAGCTTCGAGTGGAACAAAGAGGCCTCGGCGAAGTCGCGCGCCGGGATCGACGCGTTCCTGACGAAGACCAAGGCGCAGATGTGGATCGAGCACGATGCCGCGACGAACGCGAAACTGAAGAAGGCGCCGGAGTATTACGAATGACCACAAAGCTGGCTGGATGGGCTGGACGGGCGGGATTGGCAGGATTGTTCCTGCTCGCTGTCACGCTGCACGGACAAACCAGGGTTCCACGGTTCACGTTCGATCCGTCGTTCCCGCAGATGCCGGCGGGGAAGGTGTTCGGCGACGTGTCGTCGGTGACGACCGATCGCGAGAAGAACATCTGGGTCATCCATCGCCCGCGCACGGTGATGGGCGATCGCTCGAACGTCCTGCCGCCGGTCGTCGAGTTCGACCAGACCGGCAGGTTCGTCAAGGCCTGGGGCGGTCCGACCGGGGACTTCGCGTGGCCGGAGCGTGAGCACGGGATCTTCGTCGACGACAACGGCGACGTGTACGTGAGCGGCAACAACGGATTCGCCGCCGCCGGCGCCGCGCCGCCGCCGGGCAAGTCCGACGACATGATCCTGAAGTTCACGGGCGCGGGGAAATTCATCTGGCAGTTCGGCGGCAGCGGCACGAGCAGAGGCGACAGCGACAACGGGAACGTCAAGCAGGCCGCCGACATGCAGGTCTCCGGCGGCGAGCTCTTCGTGGCCGACGGCTACGGCAACCACCGCGTCGTCGTCCTCGACGCGAAGACGGGGAAGTTCAAGCGCTCCTGGCAGGCGCACGGGGCGCAGCCGTACGAGATCGTCCACGCGATCGAGGTCAGCAGCGACGGCCTGGTGTACGTCGCCGATCGGCAGCACCAGCGGGTGCAGGTGTTCACGACGGCCGGCACGTTCAGGGCCGAGGTCAAGGTCGGCGGCGCGAACAACCAGCCGCAGGGCGCGGCGGGCCTGGCGTTCTCGCCCGACAAGGCGCAACAGTACTTATATGTGGGCGACCTCGGGAACAACCAGATCAACATCCTCGACCGGAAGTCGCTGAAGATCCTCGGCACCTTCGGCAAGGGCGGCACCGCGCCGGGCGATTTCAACGTGCTCCACGAGCTGGCGGCTGACCGGAACGGCAATCTGTACACGGCGGAAACCCGTTCGCGGCGCGTGCAGCGGTTCCTGCAGAAATAACCGTTGGAGCTGACGAGCCCGGCGTTCGCCGCCAACGGCGAGATCCCGGCGAAGTACACCTGCGACGGCGCGGGCATCAGTCCGCCGCTGCAGATCTCCGGCGTTCCACCAGGATCGAGAAGCCTGGCGCTCATCGTCTACGACCCAGACGTGCCGAAGTCGATCAAGGCCGACGGCCGGTACTCGCACTGGGTTCTGTGGAATCTGCCGCCCGGCACCTCGTCCATCGAGGAGCATCACAGCGGCGGCAAGAGCGAAAACGGCCAGGACGGCTACATCCGGCCGTGTCCGCCGAACGGCGAACACCGCTACATCTTCCAGTTGTTCGCGCTCGACACGGATCTCAAAGACGCGAGGATCTTTCTCGAATCCGATCTGCGCCGGGCGATGCAGGGACACATCATGGGGCAGGCGGACCTCGTCGGCCGGTACACGAGCCGGTCGTCGAGTCAGTTGAATTTCGTGGTGCTCGGCGTGATCGGCGCTGCGGTTGTCGCGCTCGCCTGGAAGCTTATCTCGGCGCGGAGAGCATCGTAGGGCAGGATTGCGTCGACAGGCCTGAAGGCCTGTACTACTTCTGAAAGGCCGCGCGCATCGCGGCGCGATCGACTTCGGCGCCGCGCT
>DATNBT010000427.1:0-9718 GCA_035571855.1 Vicinamibacterales bacterium | reverse complement strand
AGCGGGGATGGCCAAGCTGTTCGCCACCGAGACCGCGCACGACGTGTCGCTCGAAGCGATGCGGATTCTCGGCGGCAACGGGTACTCGAAGGACTTCCCCGTCGAACGGTTTTATCGCGACGCGCCGCTGCTGATGATCGGCGGCGGCACGAACGAGCTGCAGCATTTGATCATTGCGAAGGGATTGCTCGATCGGTTCAAGCGGACCTGAAGGTCCGCTGGCACAGCTGGGATCGAGATGCAGATCCGCTGGCACAGCTGGCGGGATCGAGCTGCAGATCCGCTGCCACAGCTGGGATCGCGGAAAACACATGCGCGCTTATGTAATGCCGGCGAACTGCCGGTCATTCGAAGACATCAAATTGGTCGAGCGGCCGGAGCCGGTCGCCGGACGCGGACAGGTGGTCGTGCGCGTGCGTGCGGCGTCGCTGAACCGGCGCGACCAGGCCATCGCCGACGGCAGCTATTTCGGCCAGCCGGTGCAGCGCGACACGATTCCGCTCTCCGATTGCGCCGGCGAAGTCATCTCGGTCGGCGAAGGCGTCGTCACCGTCAAGGCCGGCGACCGCGTCGCGGCGACGTTCTTCCAGACGCCGCCGGCCGGATCGCCGTTCGCCTCGGAAGCGGCGCTCGCGTCGCCGCTCGACGGCGTGCTCGCCGGGCAGATCGTGCTCTACGAGAACGGCGTCGTCCCGATTCCCGCGGGCCTGTCGTTCGAAGAGGGCGCGTGCCTCCCCTGCGCCGGCGTCACGGCGTGGAACGCGCTGATGTGCGCCGGCCGGCCGATTTCGCCGGGACAGACGGTCCTCACGCTGGGCACGGGCGGCGTCTCCGTGTTCGCGCTGCAGCTCGCGCTCGCCGCCGGCGCGCAGGTCATCGTCACGTCCTCGAGCGACGCGAAGCTCGAACGCGTGCGCGCGCTCGGCGCGTCGGCGACGATCAACTATGCCCACGCCCCCGAGTGGAACCGCGAGGTCGCGACGCTCACGGGCGGCCGCGGCGTCGACTGCGTCGTCGAAACCGTCGGCGTCGGCACGCTCGAGCGATCGTTTGAAGCCGTCGCCGAGCACGGCAAGGTCTGCCTCATCGGCGTCCTCACGGGCCGGCGTGCGCCGATCAATCCGTATTCGCTGATGTGGAAGCAGGCGGCGCTGCACGGCATCCGCGTCGGCACGCGCGAGATGTTCCTTCAGATGAACCGCGCGATCGAAGCGAACGGCATCAAGCCGGTCGTGCACACCGTCGTCCCCTTCGACTCCGCGCTCGACGCGTGGAGGCTTCAGGCGAGCGGACATTTCATCGGCAAGATCGTCGTCACGCTGTCGTCGTGAGCCGGCCGATCGCGCGTTCGAGCTGCGCGGCCGTGAAGGGCTTGGTCAGGAACGGCGCGCCCATCTTGCGGATGCGCTCCTGCGTCTCCGGCTTCGCCGTGAACCCAGACATGAACACGACGGCGAGCGACGGCTTCACGCCGTTCGCCGACTCGGCGAGGTCGACGCCGTTCATGCCGGTCGCGAGCATGACGTCGGTGAGCAGCACGTCGGGATCGCCGGCTTTCACGAGCAGCAGCGCTTCGGTCGCGGCCTCGGCGACGAGCACGCGATGGCCGAGCGACTCGAGCTGCCGCCGGACGATGTTGCGGACCTCGGTTTCGTCCTCGACGAGCAGAATCGTGCGCGCGACCCCGCGCGCCTCCACCGGCGGCGCCGCGTCGATCAGCGCTTCGGCGTCTGCGTCCGCCAGCGGCAGGCAGATGCTGACCGTCGTGCCCTTTCCCGGCTTCGATTCGATCGTCACGTTCCCGCCCGACTGCTTCGCGAACCCGTAGACCATCGCGAGGCCGAGGCCCGTGCCGCGGCCGCCCTTGGTCGTGAAGAACGGCTCGAACACTTTCGCGGCGACCTCCGGCGGCATGCCGGTGCCGGTGTCTTCGATCGCCAGCACGGCATACGACCCGGGCTTCAGGTCTTCGTCGGTTTTCGGCGGCGCGACGACGTCGATCCGCGACGTGCGGATCGTGAGCGCGCCGCCGTCGGGCATCGCGTCGCGCGCGTTGAGCGCGATGTTCAGCACGGCCGCTTCGAGCGCCGACGGATCCGCGAGCGCGACGCCGGCGTCCGGGCTCGTATTCGTCGCGATGCGGATCGCCATCCCCAGCGTACGCCCGAGCAGCCGGACGATGTCGGCGACGAGAATGTTGACGTTCACCGGCTGCGGGTTGAGCTGCCGCCGCCGCGAGAACGCGAGCAGGTGCCCCGTCAGATCCTTCCCGTGCATCGTCGCCCGGCGGATCGTCTCGATGGTTTCCTGCGCGCCCGCGTTCTCCCGGAACTGCACGGACAGCAGATCCGCGTTGCCGAGAATCACCGCGAGGATGTTGTTGAAGTCGTGCGCGATGCCGCCGGTGAGCTGGCCCACCGCTTCCATCTTCTGCGAGCGGAACAGCGCTTCGCGCGTCTGCTCGAGCGTCTCGTTGGCGCGCTTCAGCTCGGTGATGTCGTGCGAGATGCCGTAGATGCCGATGATGGTGCCGTGCGGATCGCGGCACACGCCCTTGGTGACGAGATACGCCTGCTGCGCGCCGCCCTCACCGGTCGCGACGCCTTCGAACTGCTCCGCGATGCCGGACGACAGCACTTTCTGATCGGATTCGATGAAGCGCTCGGCCGTCTCGCGGTCGTAGAGCTCGAGATCGTGCCTGCCGAGAATCTCCGACGGCGACTTGCCGAGGAAGCGCGCGAACGCGTCGTTCACCAGCACGTAGCAGCCCTGGACGTCCTTGACGAAGATCGCGTCGGGCGTCGCCTGGATGACGGCTTCGAGGAGATCCGCGCTGTTCGGGATGGTCATTGCTTATCCGAATCGCAGTCGAATGATATCAGCCCGGTATTTGAAGATCGCCCGCAGGTTGCGTGCAACGAAGAGCACGTTGACGACGGCGGCGAGCGGGCCGGCGGGCGGGGTGTAGAACACGCGATCCTCCATGATCGTGCGCGCGCCGTCGCCGGTGAACGTGTGCTCGTGTCTCCACAGCGCGTACGGTCCGCTGTCCTGGACGTCGGCGAAAAAACGTCCGGGCTCCCACGTCACGATGCGCGTCTTCCACCGGATGGGCAGCGGTCCGACCTTGACCTTGTAGGTGATGACGGCGCCCTCCCCCATGTACGGCACCTGGCCGACGATGCGGAAGGCCATCGCCTTCGGCGTAATCAGCCCGAGGTTCGACGGCTTCGAGAAGAACGCGAACGTCTCGTCGACGGGCGCATGAATGACGGTCGTTGTCCGCAGCAGGAACTTCGCGGGTGAGGGCGGCCGCGTCCGCGTGATTTCCACTGGCGGCCCGTCGATGATGTCCCGCAGCGCGGAGTCGAGCGTCGGAAACTCCCACCGGAAGCCGAGGCGCCTGGCGACCTCCGGCTCGATACGCTGGCTGGCAAGCAGCACGACGGCCGCGTCGCCGAAGATCGCGCGCAGCGCCAGCGCCGGCGTCGGGATGAACGCGGGCCGATGGACCGCGCGGCCGAGCGCTCTCGCGAACGTCCGGCTCGTCGCGGTCTCCGGAGCGACGGCGTTCAGCGGACCGCGATAGCGATCGTCTTCGATCGCCGCGACGATCAGATTCACGAGATCGTGAAGATGAATCCACGGAAAGTACTGACGTCCCGACCCGATCGGACCGCCGGCGCCGAGCATGAACGGCGGCAGCATCTGCGCGAGCGCGCCGCCTTCGCGGCCGAGCACGACGCCGGTACGCAGAAGGACCACGCGCGCGCCGAATGAAGAGGCGGCATCGGCCGAGCGTTCCCACTCCTGGCAGAGCGTCGACAGAAAGTCTTCGCGCGGCGGCGACGACTCCGTCAGCACCTCGTCCCCGCGATCGCCATAGACGCCGACGGCGCTGCCGGACACGAGCACGCGCGGGCGCGGGCTCGCGGCCTCGATGGCGGCGACCAGCTGCGACGTCACGCCGACGCGGCTCGCCCGCAGCACCGCGCGGCGCGTCGGCGTCCAGCGTCTGCCGAGCAGCGGCTCGCCGGAGAGGTTGACGACGGCGGCGCACCCCGAGAGCGCGGCGACGAGCGCGTCCTGTCCCGCTCCGCTCGAGACGATGTCGACGTCGGCGCCGAGCAGCGCCGTCGCCCGCCTGTCGGATCGCACCCACGCGACGAGCGAATGGCCGTTCCGCTGGAGCCGCGGCACGAGCGCGCGTCCGATGAATCCCGTTGCGCCGGTCAGAAGAATTCGCATCAGAGTGTTCCGGACGGCTGTGGCGCGTTCACGCCGAACACGCCGAGCGCAGCATCTGGCGGGGCGTCAGCTCGGGCGTGAACTCAGGCGCGAAGTGTTTTCCAATCGCCGGCACTCGTCCACGATATCGCAGAGCTCGCCCGTCCCGCGGCATCCATCTTGAAGTCACTTAGCCGTAGCGTGTGAAGCCCACGGCGGTGTGGACCGCCCGTTACACAAAGAGACCGATCAGAGAGGGTATAGGGAGGAACCATGAAGTCAAACATCATTGGAGCGCTGCTGGGGTTGAGCCTCGTCGCGACGCTGATTCCGGCGACAGCTCAGGCACAGCCGGCCGATAAACTCACGTATTTCACGTTCAGCGGGCCGATCGCCCTGCCAGGCACGACGCTGCCCGCCGGACGCTACGCCTTCCGGATCGTCGACACCACGACGAGCCGTAAAGTAATCCAGGTGCTGAGCGACGACGAGAAGAAGCCGTACGCGATGATGAACACCATCCCCGATCAGCGCCGCGATCCGGCGAAGGACGCGACCGTGTCGTTCTACGAGACGCCCGCGGGCACGCCGGCGGCCGTGAAGTCGTGGTGGTATCCTGGCGAGTCGATCGGCTACCAGTTCATCTATCCGCGCGCGCAGGCGCGGCAGATCGCGCAGTCGACGCACAAGCCCGTGCTGACCACGAAGACCGCCAGCACGAAAAACGACGAGACGAAGTCGGCCTCGCTGACGCGCGTCGACGAGAACGGCCGCGACACCGACGTCGATGCAGCCGGCCAGCAGGCGGCGGCGTCTAATAACAGAAGCACCGCTCCGGTCGCGACGTCGGGAGCGGCTGCCGCGAACAACAATAACGGTTCGGGCTTCCGCGACGACGCGGCGAACTCGACGGTGTTCAACCGCACGCCTCCGCAGGCGGCGCAGAACAACGCGCAGAGCAGCGCCCCGGCGGAGACCGGCCGCGTCGCGCGCAACGAGCTCCCGAAGACGGCCAGCAACCTGCCGTTCGTCGCGCTCATCGGCATGATCTCGGCGCTCGGCTTCGTGACGCTGCGCTACGGCATGTCGTCGTTCCGGTTCTAGGCTGCCGAGGATGTAGCTTGACCCGATTCGTCTTCGCCGGCGTGACGGCTCTCCTGCTTGCAGGGGCCGTCACGCGTGCGCAGGCCCCGGCGCCTGTTGCGCAGGCGCCGATCTTCAAGTCCGAATCCGAGCTGGTCGTCGTCCACGTGCTCGTGACCGACCGCTCGGGCGGCTACGTCTCCGGCCTTTCCGAGAAGGCCTTCGCGCTGTACGACGAGGCGCGGCGGCAGATTCCCAAGTTCTTCCTCAACGAGGACGCGCCGGTCACCGTCGGGCTGGTCATCGACAGCAGCGGCAGCATGGCGCAGGCGCGCGATCGCGTGATCGCCGCCTCGACCGAGTTCGTGAAAGCCTCGAACCCTGAAGACGAGGTGTTCGCGCTCGCCTTCAACGACGAGGTCCACCCGGCGCTCGGCGGCAACTCGTTCACCAGCGACCCGGCCGTCCTCGGCAGCGCGCTCGCGCGCGCCTTCCAGCCCATCGGCCGCACCGCGCTGTACGACGCCGTCGTCGAGGGCCTCGAGTACGGATCGCACGGCATGCACGACCGGCGCGTGCTGATCGTCGTCAGCGACGGCGGCGACAACGCGAGCGACGCCGGCCTGAAGGACGTCGTCACCAAAGTGCAGGAGTCGAACACCGTCATCTACGGCATCGCGATCGCCGATAGAAACGACCCCGACGCGAATCCGAAGAAGCTGAAGGAGCTCGCCGAGATCAGCGGCGGCGGATTCTTCGCGCCGGAGGACGTCAACGAGGTGCGCGAGGTGTTCCAGAAGATCGCGCGCGACGTGCGGCACATGTACACGATCGGCTTCGAGCCGATGAACAGCGCGTACCACTCGGGCTTTCACAAGCTGCGTGTCGAGGTGAAGACCACCGACGGCCGCAAGTTCTCGGTGAGGTCCCGCGCCGGATATCTGAAGACGCATGTCGGTCCGTAAGGCGGTCGAAGCCGTCCTCCTCGTTGTCACGGTCGTCTGCCTGTCGTACTACGGCTGGCGAACGTTCGAGATTCACCGTGAGCAGTCGGCGCTCTCGCGAGAGATACAGAGGCAGGACGGGCGGGGTGGGCAGGACACGATCATCCCTCCAGGTCCGCCGGCGGACGGCGTCATCGGGGAACTCTCCATCCCGCGTCTGAAGCTGTCCGCGCCGGTGAAGACCGGCGACGACGACAGCGTGCTGGACTTCTCGGTCGGCTATCTGCCGGACACACCTCTGCCGTGGACGCCGGGCAACAGCGCCATGGCCGCGCATCGGGATCGGCTGTTCCGGCCGCTGCAGGACATCCGCACAGGCGACGAGATCCGCCTGGCGACGCGATACGGCGACCTCATCTACCGGGTGACGAAGACGCTCGTCGTCGACCCGAAGGACGTCTGGGTGCTGAAGCCGCTGCCGCACGTCGACCTGACGCTCATCACCTGCTATCCGTTCGTCTACGTCGGCCACGCGCCGCACCGGTTCATCGTCCAGGCCGAGAAGCAGGTCGACGCGTTAAACTGACGCGCCAGAGTGCCGATTGCCGCCCTCGCCATGACGCTTGCCCTCGCCGGCGCACGCTACACGGCCCACGCCGCCGCGGACCGCATCGAGCTCACCGACGCCGTCACGGGCACGTCGGTGTCGATCGCGCCCTCGCAGGGCAACGTCGCGTTCTCGATGAAAGTCCACGGCCACGAGCTGCTCTGGTACATGCCGGGGCAGATGAGCGGCGTTCCCTTCGTCGGACCGTGGGCCAATCGGCTCGATGAACAGGCGTTCTGGGCGAACGGCAGACGCTATCCCTTCGATATGGCGCTCGGCAACGTCCGCGGCGCCATTCCCATTCACGGCTTCCTGACGCTCACCGACAAGTGGAAGGTCGTCGACGCGCGCGCGAACCAGTCGTCCGCGTGGGCGACGAGTCGTCTCGAGTTCTTCCGCGAGCCCGCGTGGATGAAACAGTGGCCGTTCGCGCACACGATCGACATGACGTACCGCCTGCGCGACGGCGTGCTGGAAGTCGAAACGTCCATCGCGAACCTCAGCAGCGAACCGATGCCCGTCGCGATCGGCTTTCACCCGTACTTTCAGCTGACCGACTCGCCGCGCGACGAGTGGACGATCGCCATCCCCGCGAAGACGCACTGGAAGCTCGCGCCGACGAAAGTCCCGACGGGAGACACCGAGCCGGCGACGGCGGTCTTCGGCGATCCGCACGCCGCTCCGCTCCGCGACTACGACCTGGACGACGTGTTCAGCGATCTGGAGCGCGACGGCAAGGGACGGGCGACGCTCTCGGTCAAAGGAAAAACGCAGCAGCTCGACGTTTCGTTCGGACCGAACTACCGCGCCGCCGTCGTCTGGGCGCCGAAGGGGCGGCCGTTCATCTGCTTCGAGCCGATGGCGGGCATCACCGACGCCACCAATCTCGCGCAGCGCGGCGTGTATAAGGAATTGCAGACGGTCGCGCCGGGACAGACGTGGCGCGAAAGCTTCTGGATTTCCCCGAGAGGATTCTGAGCACGGCCTTTGCTTTCTACGGGTGTATGCCCGGAGCCGACGAACGCCGGCGAGCCGATCGACGCGACAGAGAACGACGCGATGGCGAACGGCGGGACGGCGACCGGCGCAGCCGCCCCGACGACATGGACATCACCCGGGTCGAGCATGAGAACCTGACGACGCAGGTGATCCAGAACACGCACGACATCCGCCGGATCGACGCTGAGCTGCGCCGTCTCCGAGCCGAAGTCGACGCGCTCCGCTTCAAAGCGGTGTCCTGACCGCTGCCGAACGACAGCCGACGCTACTTCTTCGTCGCTTTCTGCTCGCTCGCGCCGACGCGGCGGACGAGCGACGTCACGTTGCCCGATCCGTCGCGGACGAATTCGAGCGCGACCTGGCTGACGCTCGACGAGAACGTGTTCTGCGTGCGCGCGACGAACAGTTTGTCGAGCGGCGCCGACGGATCCTCGACGAGCAGCTGATCGCCCTGGACGGACACGACGATGCGCCGGCCGGCGAGGTCGTACGTCCCGGCATACTTCGCCAGCAGATCCCGCGGCACCGTGATGCCGCCGGAGAGGTGCACGCCCGACTTCTCGTTCTCGCAGACGTCTTCGAGGATGTCCGTATCGGGCGCGAGCACTTTGTCCATGTGCAGCGTGAACGGCTTGGCGAAGACTTTCGGATCCTCGAACGTGACGTCGAGCGCGAGATGACCGAAGTCCTTTCGCGTCAGCCGCTCGGTGAGCTTCAGCGACTCCGTCTGCGGGTTGCCGTCGACGTCGAGCCAGCCGAGCTCGTTGAAGCCGATCGTCTCGATGACCAGGGTCTCGCCTTCCCATCGCCCGATTGAATAGCCGAGCCAGGTGGGATTCGGATCCTTCGGCAGCGCGCGGCCGTCCATGTAGATCGTGCGGTGGGGGCTGTTCGGCGACTCGTACATGACGACGAGCAGCTTCGGCGTCTGCACGATCTGCGACAGGCCGCGAAAGTCGAGAAACGGGATGCTGACCGGCATGCAGTGCGCGAGCGGGCTGTCCTTGCGGAAATCCTGCGCGCGCGTGAAGCGCAGATCGCGCGCCCACTTCTGCACGTCTTCGGGCTTCAGGTTCTGCGTGACGTCGTAGTCGTAGCCGTACTGTCCCGCGCGGCCCGCCTGCCACACGCCGCTCAGGTCGGGCCTGCCGTCGGCGGTTTTCGGCGCGGGCGCCGACATGTTGACTGTCCCGTCCGGCAGCCGCGGAACACCGGGCGTCTTGAAGCCGAACCACTGCGCCGCGGCCGAGGCCGACAGCGCGACGACAACGCCGAGAGACGCGAGGCCGCGAGCGCGCATGGTCAGACCTCCTGCCGTGGGGCGCGATTGTATACTGTGCGCCATGAAAAACCTCACTGCTCCGCTCGCGCTGCTGCTCGCGGTCACGGCCGGTTCCTACGCGCTGGCCCAGAGAAAAGTGGAGCTGATTCCGGGGTTCGGCGGCATTCCCGTCGCGCCGCAAGGCCTGTGGCCGAACGGCACCGGCAGGAAGCTGCCGACGTCGCCGATGGTGTTCGACACGGCTGAAGGCCAGAAGATCAAGGTGGTCGTCGTGACCAAGGCGCTCGCGTTCCCCTGGAGCATGGCATGGCTGCCGAACGGCGACATGCTCGTCACGGAGCGCGAAGGCCGCCTTCGCCTGCTCCGGAACAGCACGACGCTCGATCCGAAGCCGATCGCCGGCGCGCCGATGGCGCGCAACCTCGGCATCTCCGGCGAGCCCGGCGCGGTTCACGGGTACATGGACATCGCGCTGCATCCCCAGTTTGCCCAGAACGGTTTTGTGTATCTCACCTATACCAAGCCCATCGACGCGCAGAAACGAGTCGCTGCGTTGGCGCGCGGTAAATGGGATGG
>DATNBT010000426.1:0-2001 GCA_035571855.1 Vicinamibacterales bacterium | reverse complement strand
TGCCGGCTGCTCCGCACGCAAAACGGCGCGCGACGCTGGCGGTGGTCCGGGCGAGACTGCTGAACGCGGTGGAAGGCATTGGTCTGATCAAACCAAAGGAGGTCTGCTTCGGAAGTCAAGCGTTGAGGAGGGCCGCTCGGGCTGGCCACACGGACAAAATGAACTATGAATTTTGGGGAAGAACCGGATTCGACTGAGACTGCGCGAGCTTCCTATTGCCGCGGAAATCTCCGCGCCGAACCATCCCGAGGCAGTTCCAAAAGCAATCAGGCCCATCTCGCCACTACGCTGTCGACGCGCCGCTCAGAAGCCGCCCGACGTTGTCTCCGTGCAGTTTTCGGTTAAGTCGGTGCAGCCTTCTGTAGTTCAAACTCTGTGGTGCTTCCCGAGCGTCTTTTCCAAACCTACACGCGAGTGAGCACCTGCGGCCCGTGCTCGGTGATCGCCACCGTGTGCTCGAAGTGCGCCGACAGCGACCCATCCAGCGTCACGATCGTCCACCGGTCGCCGAGCGTTCGGGGCAAGGGTCCACCCACGTTCACCATCGGCTCGATCGCCAGCGTCAGACCGGGCACGAGCTTCTCGCGCCGCTTCGGCTTGCCGTAGTTCGGCACCTGCGGCTCCTCGTGGAACTCGACGCCGATCCCGTGGCCGACGAGATCGCGCACGACGCTGAAGCCGGCCGCTTCGACCACGCTCTGGACCGCCGCGCCGATGTCGCCGATGTGGTTGCCCGGCTGCGCGGCTTCGATCGCCGCACCGAGCGACTGCTGCGTCACGTCGAGCAGCCGCTGCGTCTCCGACTGGATCGCGCCCACCGCCACCGTCGTCGCGCTGTCGGTGAAATATCCGCGATAGCCGACGCCGACGTCGAGCGAGACGATGTCACCCTCGTCGAGCACGCGCTTCTTGGACGGGATGCCGTGGACGATCTCGTGGTTCACCGACGAGCAGATGCTGCCCGGAAAGCCATACAGCCCCTTGAACGCCGGCGTCGCGCCCTCGTGCGAGCGGATGAAATCTTCGGCGATCGTGTCCAGCTCGCCGGTCGAGATGCCGGGTCGGACGGCGGCGCGCAGCGTTTCGATCGTCGCGCCGAGGATCTTTCCCCCCTGCGCCATGATCTCGATCTCGCGCGCCGACTTGAGCTGGATCACCTCATGCTCCCGAGCTCAGCGTTCGAGCGGATCGGGCTTCACGCCGAGTGCGCGGAGCGCCCGCGCCGTCACCTCGGCCACCTCGCCCACCGCGTCGACGACGACGACTTTGCCGCCGTGTGCGCGGTACCAGGCGAGCACCGGCGCCGTCTGCTCGTCATAGACTCGGAGCCGCGTACGGATCGCCTCCGGCTCGTCGTCCTTGCGCCGCATCAGCGCGCCGCCGCACTTGTCGCAGACGCTGCCCACGGCGCGGCCGGTGTACGGCGTCTGACAATTCTCGCACACCGTGCGGCCGCTCAGGCGGCGGACGATCTCGTCGTTGTCGATGTCGAACGCGAGCACCGCTTCGACGCGCCGGCCGAACCCGGCGAGCATCGCGTCGAGTCCCTCGGCCTGCGGCACCGTGCGCACGACACCGTCGAGGATTACCCCGCGAGCGTACTGCGGCTGACGCAGCTCTTCGCCGACGATGCCGAGGATGACCGAGTCGGGCACCAGCTCGCCACGCTCCATGCAGCCCTTGGCCTCGAGGCCGAGCTTGGTGCCGGCGCGCACGGCAGCTCGGAGAACGTCACCCGTGGCGAGCGTCGGCACGTCGAGCTCCTGCGCGAGCAGCGGCGCCTGCGTCCCCTTGCCGGCGCCGGGCTTTCCGAACAGGACGATGATCACGGTTCGAGGCGCTGGAGGGTGAGTGGGTCGACCCGGCGCGGCGTTGAACGACTGCGAACTAAACGAACGTGAACGAGAAGATCAGAATCCGCCCGGCGCGCCCTGGCGGCCGCGCAGGCGAATGCGTCCCTTCTTCATGAACCCGTCGTACTTGCGGAGCAACAGGTGCTGG